>JAFYRT010000010.1 GCA_017546805.1 Muribaculaceae bacterium
ATTTATTCCGTGCTTTTACAAAATAAGCTAAAATAATTTAAAAATACAATACCCGATTTTTATTTAAATTTATGATTATTTGAAGTGTTTGTATACAAAAAAAGGACGAACCGAGGCCCGCCCTATTTAAGAAATTATATCTTATTTTTTAGATAACGATATTTACAAGTTTGTTAGGAACTACAATAATCTTTTTAGGAGTTTTTCCTTCCATCCATTTAGCTGACTGTTCTGCTGCCAATACTGCTTTTTCAATCTCGTCACGTTGTGCATCAGCGGCAAACTCCATATTGAAGCGCATTTTACCATTGAATGATATTGCGTAGTTTATTGTACTCTCTTTTGTGAACTCTGCATTGTATACAGGCCATGGTGCATCGCAAACAGAAGGCTCTTCTCCTAATAGACTCCACAACTCCTCGCTTAAGTGAGGAGTGAATGGTGCAAGTAGAATTACAAGCTCTTTAAGGATTGCTTTTTTACGACATTTCAACGATGTCAGTTCGTTTACACATATCATAAATGCACTTACAGATGTATTGAATGAGAAGTTTTCGATATCAGAGCCAACTTTGTTGATAAGTTTGTGCAATGCTTTCAACTCCTCTGCTTTTGGTTCCTCGTCGGTTATAGCCAAAGTGTCTTTGTCGTAGAATAGGTTCCAAAGTTTTTTAAGGAAGCGGTGTACTCCGTCAATACCGTTTGTATCCCAAGGTTTGCTTTGTTCCAAAGGACCAAGGAACATTTCGTACAAACGAAGTGTATCTGCTCCGTAACGCTCAACAATGTCGTCGGGGTTAACCACGTTGAACATTGATTTTGACATCTTCTCAACTGCCCAACCACATACATACTCTCCGTTCTCCAAAATGAACTCTGCGTTTTTGTATTCAGGGTTCCAGTTACGGAATGCCTCAATATCCAAACGATCGTTGCTTACAATGTTTACATCAACGTGTATTGGTGTTGTTTCGTAGTCGCCTTTAAGATTTAGAGATACAAATGTATTTGTGTCTTTAATACGATATACAAAGTTTGAACGTCCTTGAATCATACCTTGGTTAACGAGTTTTTTGAATGGCTCGTCCTCGCAAACAACTCCAAGGTCAAACAAGAATTTGTTCCAGAAACGGCTGTAAATCAAGTGACCTGTAGCGTGTTCTGTTCCTCCGATGTAAAGGTCTACATTTCTCCAATACTCGTTAGCCTCTTTTGAAACGAGTGCTTGTGGATTGTGTGGGTCCATATAACGCAAGTAGTATGCCGATGAACCTGCAAATCCTGGCATTGTGCATAGCTCTAATGGGTAATGCTCTGCTGTCTCCCAATTTTTTGCTCTTCCCAATGGTGGCTCTCCGCTTTCAGTGGGTAGATATTTGTCAATTTCGGGAAGTTGCAAAGGTAATTTCTCATCGGGTAGAAGGTGAGGCATACCGTCTTTATAGTATACAGGGAATGGTTCTCCCCAATATCTTTGACGGCTGAAAATAGCATCGCGCAAACGGTAGTTTACCTTTACCTTTCCAAGGTTGTTCTCTTTGATAAACTCTTTTGTTTTAGCAATAGCCTCTTTAACGTCAAGTCCGTTAAGGTTTAGTCCGTTGCCTTCAGAGTTCATCATTTTACCCTCTTTTGCATCAAAGCTCTCTTCCGATACATCGCAACCCTCAATAAGTGGAATGATGGGAAGATTGAATGTTTTTGCAAAAGCGTAGTCGCGACTGTCGTGTGCGGGAACTGCCATGATGGCTCCTGTTCCGTATCCTGCCAATACGTAGTCGCTTATATAGATAGGTATCTCTTTATTGTTAAGTGGATTGATGGCATAAGCACCTGTGAACACTCCTGTTACTTTGCGGTCTGCAATACGCTCGCGCTCTGTGCGGTGTTTAATGCTATCCAAGTATTGTTTTACCTCTTCTGCTTGCTCTGCTGTTACAACTTGGTTTACATATTCGCTCTCGGGAGCCAATACCATAAATGTTACACCAAAGATAGTGTCGGCACGAGTTGTGAAGATTGTGAATACAACATCAGAGTTTGCAACTTTGAATTGCATCTCAGCTCCTTCGCTACGGCCAATCCAATTGCGTTGAGTCTCTTTTAGAGAGTCGCTCCAATCAATTTTGTCAAGACCTTCCAACAAACGTTGTGCGTATGCCGATACTCTCAAACACCATTGACGCATAACTTTTTGCTCAACAGGGTATCCTCCACGAATTGATACTCCTTCGCTCACCTCGTCATTTGCAAGTACTGTTCCCAATTTAGGACACCAGTTTACCATTGTGTCGCCAAGGTATGCAATACGATAGTTAAGTAAGATTTTCTCTTGCTCTATCTTCTCCATTGCATTCCACTCTTCTGCGGTGAAAGTCATCTCCTCGCCACAAGCAGCGTTTAGGTTTGTAGTTCCCTCTTTGCTGAATTTCTCAACCAAAGAGCTGATAGGCATGGCTTTTTGTGCGTCGTTGTCGTAGTAGCTCATGAACATTTGCTCAAAAGCCCATTGTGTCCAGCGGTAGTAGCCGGGGTCGCAAGTGCGAACCTCTCTGTTCCAATCGAAGCAGAATCCTATTTTATCCAACTGATTGCGATAACGCTCGATATTCTTTTGTGTTGTGATAGCAGGATGTTGTCCTGTTTGAATAGCATATTGCTCTGCAGGTAGTCCGTATGCGTCGTAACCCATTGGGTGAAGGACGTTAAATCCTTTTAGACGTTTGTAACGAGCATATATGTCGGATGCAATGTATCCGAGAGGGTGTCCGACGTGTAGTCCTGCTCCCGAAGGGTAGGGGAACATGTCGAGAACGTAGAACTTTGGTTTTGAAGCATCTTCTTTTACGCGATATGTGTCGTTGTCGCGCCAAAACTCTTGCCAACGTTGTTCAATTTCCCTAAAATTGTATTCCATTTTGTTTATTTATATTATTGATTTATATACTGTTTTTCTAAAACTCCGCAAAGTTAGTCATTTTTGCGGGTTCTTTATAATTTATAATTCATAATTTGTATTTTTGTTGGTAACTATTTATTTCCACATTGATACAAATCTCTCAACTAACGACTAAAACTTGGCAGATGGTCTGTTTGAGTATATAGGCTCATCATCCACCTCCTCCTTTTTGGGAGCTTTAGGATCGTTTTTAGGTTTGTTCTTTATTAGTTCGTAAGGCTTCTGCTTTGTTATAGGTGTGGCAAAAACATCCCAACTTTGTTCAACATCCCAATTGGGTTTCAATTCGATAAGTTTAGGATAGTAATATGTCTGCTCGGGTTGTCGTCTATCTTTATACCTGCCGGGTGTGAATTTTTTATTGTTGTCAGAGTCTATTACCAATCGAATGTAATATTTCCCCGGTTTGACGAATGGGAATTCGGCTCCTCCGTTTTTAATGGATGCATATCGAACAGGAGTATCTTTGCTGTCTAACAATTCGGCAAAAGCTCCCGATTTAACTCCTATTGTCTCAACATAAAGATTGGAATATTCTGAACTCTTTTTTACTTTGAATTCAAAACTTGTGCTGTCGTTGGATAGTCCGTAAATAGAAGTTACAGCGGCAGAGTCAAATGTAAGGATATATTTTTTGTCAAAATCCCATTTGTATTTAACTATGTATCTGCGAGGAGAGAGTGAGTCGTTTTCTAATTTCCAATCTTTTATGCTCACCCATGTCGAATCTTCCTTGGTCTTCAGCGATATGAGTTCCTTGTTCAGAATGCTCAATGGAGCTTCAAATCTAATAGAGGGAGATGAATATATGTCTATTGTTCCCGGTATTGATTGGTCAAATGCAAGGCTCTCGGTCTTTAATGTGTCTATTTTTGCTCTGCGTCCGCGACGTTGAGGGGTTGAAGGCTCGCTGTTGTTTGATTTGTTTGTCATAGGATTCTCTCTGAATATAAAATTCAAAGTATCGCTTGCTTCTATTATGTTTAATATAGAGTCGGTTTTTAGATAATCAGCAACAACTCTCAGAGTGTCAAGATTGTATACGAGCGAATCGCTTAACCAAAACAATAGAGTGTCGTTGGTGATATTGCGCTCCGTGATTAACCAATTTTCTCCTGCTTCAAAATTTACAGGTGTAAGAGTCATGGTTTTTTTGATTGCTCCGGAGATCTCTACGCTTAGCTTCTCTCTATCACGTCTATCGTGTTTTGAAAGGTATATGGGTTTGTGCCCTTCATTGAAAGAAAACAGGGTCAACGAGTCGGGATAGAATCGAGTAATGTTATGCACCATAATGGTGTCTATTTCGGTGTGTGTTGTATCGCTATATATGGTATCGGTATGCGATGTTACTTCAGCCGAAGGTATTATTACTTCGTCTAAAAAAGCAATATCCTCAGTTGGTGCATTGAATTTATAGTTTCTGTCGGCATCTTTAACTGCATATATTTTGTATTTCCCTGAGGCTACATTCTTTATCGAGAAATTTCCATAAATGTCGCTGCGTGTAACACGAATAAATGGAAGCGTGGTGAATGCTGTATCGTTGTCGGCATGATGCAGACCTATGGTCATTCCTTTTATAGGTTCTAAATTTTCGGCATTTAAAATCGTTCCCGATATTTGAAGCGTGTCAAGCTCTTTACCTGTAGAGAATGCCATGCTGAAACCGTTTAATATATTGCCTTCGTTATTATCTTTGATTGCACTGCCAAAGTCAAGAGTATACGAAGTGTTTGGTTTGAGAGAATCAATAAGTTCTATGTCAATTTTTTTTAGATTTGCTTTGATTTTAGGCATCTCTCTTTGAGGAGGAGATATTATGACATTCTCTCCCGGGTTATCCAATTGAATAACTTCGTCAAACTCCAATGTGATTTTATTGTTTTTTACCTCGGTTTGGTTTGGTGAGGGATTGCTCTTTTTGAATACGGGAGGGTCATAGTCGCGAGGACCTCCTGTTGGAGAACTCATGCTCGCGCATGATACTATTATTGTGGTTGTTGCAATTACGACAAATGCTCTTGTTATGTTGCTGATTCTGCTCTTTTTCATTGTTTGAATTCAAATTTGGGTGTAAAGTTAATCATAAACCCTCATTTTTTCTCTATTTTATACCCTAAATTGCAGATTGTTGAGTGTAAAAATTGATTTATATTAACTATTTTATTGTCAAAAGAAAAAAAAATCATATCTTTGCACGATATTGAATTAATGCCCTCTTGTGAGGGAGTAAAGGAATATAACTGAAATAATTAAATATTATGCAAAACAAAGGATTCATTAAAGTATTTGCGGTACTATTGACTTTGGTATGTTTCTTCTACATATCATTCTCATTTGTGACAAACCGCGAAATTAAGAAAGCCGAAGAGTTTGCCGCAGGAGATGACAAGGTATATGCAAATTACCTTGATTCTATCTCAACTGAAAAGGTATATCTTTGGTACACATTCAAAGAGTGTCAAGAGATGGGTGTAGGTCTTGGTTTGGACCTTAAAGGAGGTATGACAGTAACTCTTCAAGTTTCTGTTGATGAGGTACTTCGTAAACTTTCAAGAAACAACCCTGACGAAAACTTCAACCTTGCTGTTGATAGAGCTGTTTCTCAACGTTTGGACGGAGGAAACTTCCTTGAAATATTCATGGAAGAGTATGAGAAAATTGATAGCGACATTCAATTGGCTTCGATTTTCGCCAATTCTTCAAACCGTGGACAAATTGGCCCCGGTGACTCAAACGAGAAAGTATTGGAGGTTTTGGCAGAGGAGTTGGACGACGTTGTTACAAGTACTGTAGAGGTACTTCGTAAACGTATCGACCAATACGGAGTTGTTTCTCCCAATATCCAAAAAATCGAAGGATCGGGTCGTATCTTGATTGAGCTTCCAGGTATTAAAGAGCCAGAGCGTGTTGAGAAACTTCTTCAAGGAAGTGCAAACTTGGAGTTCTGGGAAACTTACAACTTTGACCAAGTAAGTTCTTCTTTAATGGCAGCTGATGCTAAACTTCAAGAGATGGCAACTGTAGAGAACGATTCAGTTAAACCTGTTACATTGTTATCTCTATTGTCTCCTTCAAATGCTCCAGGTAGCCCCGTATTCGGATATGCTCATGCAAATGACAGAGCTGCAATTGACAGCATGTTGGCTATTCCTCAAGTTGTAGATGTTCTTCCAGCAGACCTTGTTCTTCGTTGGAGTGTTAAACCTATCGCAGAGGGTGCTAAAATATATCAATTGGTAGCTCTAAAAGCTACTCCTTCAGGAAAACCTTCTCTTGGAGAAGAGGATATTATCAAAGATGCATCTGATGATTTTGACCGTATTACAAACCAATCGGTTGTAAGCATGAGCATGAATCAAGTAGCTGCAGAGAAATGGGCGCAAATCACAAGAGATAACATCGGACGTTGCATAGCAATTGTTCTTGATAACCAAGTATACTCTTTCCCCGTTGTAAATACTGAGATTGCAGGAGGTAACTCTCAAATTTCAGGAAACTTCACAATCGACGAGGCTAAAGACCTTGCTACAGTGCTTAAATCTGGTAAAATGTCAGCTTCGGTTGAGGTTAAACAAAAAGCAGTTATCGGTCCCTCTCTTGGACAAGAGGCTATCGACAGCGGTGTAATATCATTTATCTTGGCTATCGTATTGTTGATGGTATATATGATTGTAGTTTATGGTTTGGTGCCAGGATTGGTTGCTAACATAGCTCTTATCATTAACTTGTTCTTTACAATTGGTATTTTGGCATCGTTCCAAGCAGTGTTGACGCTATCAGGTATTGCCGGTCTTGTATTGTCATTGGCAATTGCTGTGGATGCCAACGTGCTTATCTATGAGCGTATCAAAGAGGAGTTGCGTGGTGGTAAATCATTGGCTGCTTCAATTGCGGATGGTTATAAAAATGCATTCTCTGCAATCTTCGATGCTAACATCACTTCAATCATTACAGGTATCATCCTATTCTCATTCGGAACAGGACCTATCAAAGGATTTGCAACAACTCTTATTATAGGTATTATAGTATCGTTCTTTACTGCGGTATTCTTGACTCGTATATTCTACGAATTTGCAATGTCTAAAAACTGGTTCAAAAACTTGACATTCACAACTTCGTTGACAAAAGATTTGTTAACAAATACTGCGTTCAACTTCTTGAAAAATCGTAAAGCTTCATTCATAACATTTGCAGTTATTGCTGTCATCGGTGTTGCTTCTCTATCTACTTTAGGTTTGGATAAAGGTATTGATTTTACAGGTGGTCGTAACTATGTAATTGCTCTTAACGAGAAAGTAAATACTCAAGAGGTTGCAGATATGGTTCGCGCTGAGTTCTCTGATGAGGAGGGTGCTGCAGTATCTGTTATCACTATCGGTGGAGATAATCAAGTTCGTGTATCGACTAACTACAAAATCACTGATACAGATCCAGAAGTAGAGACTTTGATTTTGGATAAACTATACAAAGCATTGCAACCAAAACTTGGTGACGTAACTTTGGATGAGTTCAAATCTCAAGAGTCTGGAATCATTGCAAGTATCGAGAAAGTTGACAACTCAATAGCTAAAGAGATTGCTTATGGTGCAATTTGGGCTGTTATTTTGTCATTGATCGCAATTGCATTGTATGTGTTGATTCGTTTCCGTGACGTAGCGTTCAGTATCGGTACATTGGTTGCTTTGACATTCGATGCATTGTTCATCTTGGCATTCTATTCTATATTCAGTGGAATGTTGCCTTTCTCAATGGAAATTGACCAAGCATTCATTGCTGCAATCTTGACAGTTATCGGTTACTCAGTAAACGACAAGGTGGTTGTATTTGACCGTATCCGCGAGGAGACAGGTTTGTATCCTAAACGTGAGAAATTGTTATTGTTCAACAATGCTCTTAACTCAACATTGACTCGTACATTGAGTACTTCATTGAGTACTGTCTTGGTATTGGTTTGTATGTTCGTTTTGGGTGGTGATACAATCAGAAGCTTTATCTTTGCCATGACAATTGGTGTTGTGTCAGGAACACTTTCAACATTGTTCTTAGCTGTTCCAACTGCATATGCAGTGTTGAATAAAAAAGCTAAAAAAGCATAATCAAGATAATCTAAACTGATTATATACGGGAAAGAGGAGCCGAAGCTCCTCTTTTTTTTGTTGTATCTCTTGATATTTATTGCCTTGATGGTTTTAATAATAGGTAATAATGCGAGATTTCTCTTTCAATGATTAATATCAATTTCTCTTTTGTGTTGTGGTATATATTATTGCAGAATCTATAGCAATGATATAGGCGGTGGAGGTTGTTGTATATGTATGCGATTGGGAAAGTGATGGAATCATGCTGTTTTTTGATATGGTTTAGTGGTTGAGGTATATATAGCTTTTGTTGAGAGAAGATAGTATTGACCATATATAAAATAAAGGCGATGTGTCATAATTGACAAACTACTGTGTTGTTTTCAATATTAGGGCTCAGTCATGTACATAGGTACACTTCTTTCGCCCTAAATTTCAACGCCTTGTATTTTATCAATTCTTACAAATCTTAAGAGGCTGATATCAAAATTTGCATTTTGACACAGCCTCTTTGCTTTTAATCTATGGAACGATACTCTTTTATTTGCTCTCAGGATAACTTATTCGTGGGTGATACATTGCTTCTAAACGCTTGATTAGAACTTTTCTTATTTCAGTTACATCGCGGAATGTAAGCGGTGTGTCAGAGAGTTCTCCTTCGGCAATGATATCATCAATGGTGCTGTTAACAATTTTGCTTAATGCTTCGTGTGAGAAATCTTTAAGCGAACGAGATTTTGCCTCTATAATATCCGCAATCATCAAAATTCCCTCCTCTTTTGTGCGAGGTTTTGGACCTTCATAGCTAAACATTGCTTCATCAATCTCCTCTTCGGGATGCTCGTTCTTATACATTGTGTAGAAATATTTTGCCTTGCTTACTCCATGATGTGTTGCAATGAACCCTTTTATAGATTCTGGAATATGGTAGCTTTTAGCCAAGTTCATTCCATCTTTTACGTGAGAAATTATTATTCTCGCACTCTCCTTATATGAAAGATTGTTATGAGGGTTTACTCCATGTTGATTTTCTGTAAAGAACATGGGATTTGTGCTTTTGCCTATATCGTGATATAGCGCTCCGGTTCTTACTAATAGGGCATTTGCTCCAATTGCATTTGCTGCCTCTGCTGCAAGGTTTGCCACTTGTGTGGCGTGTTGGAATGTGCCGGGGCATTTCTCTGATAAAGACTTCAATAGGGGAGAGTTAAGGTCTGCTAACTCAACCAGCATAACATTAGAGGTGAATCCCCATACTTTCTCTATTATATATATGAATAGATATGAGAAGAGTAGCATAAAACAGTTTATGCCTAAAAATATGAACATCTCTGAGTTGAGTTTTGCGAGGTCTCCTTCTGCCATAAGCATATATCCTACATATGTTAAGCAGTATGCCAAAAACACCAAAACAACACTACGGAACATTTGTGAGCGTTTTGTCAACTCTTTAAGAGAGTTGATGGTTGTCATGCTTACTATCAATTGTAGCAGTACATATTCCATTGGAAATGGCGATGCCCAACATGATAACATAATTGCAACCAAACTTGCATATAGTGCAGTTCTGGTATCCATAAAGGTTACTATTATTATTGGAAGAACAGCAAATGGAGCCATATATATTCCCAATAGCCACCTTTGAGATAAAAGATAAGACGAAACTGTTATTATCAATATCATAAGCATCAGTAGCGATAGCTGTCTGATGTCATTGAGTATTCTTTTGCGGAAGAATATTAAATACATATATAGGAAAGAGTAAACGATGATTATGATTAGTATCTTTCCTGCGAAATTGTATAGACTTTTATCGAATTTGCTTTCGGTTTTTTGGTTCTTTTTTTCGAAAGACTTTAATATTCTGTATATGTCGTGTGTAACAATAACTCCTCTGTCTATTATTCTCTCACCCTTTTGCACCATTCCTGCAGTGGGTTGAATATTCTGAATAATCTGATCAAGAGTCTTTTTGTTTGTGATTGTGTCGTAGAGTAGATTTGGCTCAATGTATAGGTTTAGGTTGCTCTTGCTGATTATCTCTTTTAACTCAGGGGTGTGGCAGTTGCGAATAATCAACTCGTATGCCATGCGAGGAGTTAATAGGTTGCTTGTACTGTATTCCGAAGCGATAGAGCCATTTTTGATTCTTATGGTCTGTTTCTCTTCGCTTTTAAGTTCTTCGTAAATTTGCAAATCAACAATTCCTTGCTTGTAAGCCAATTTCAATAGCCTTTCAGCCTCTTTATAAAGTTGTAGGGTGTCAGGGTTGTTTGTGATGCTTTTATGTCTGAAATTGGCTACTTTGTCACTCTCTATTTTATTGTCTGTGACAAAAAAGGGGATAAAGTTTTTGCTTGCAGTGCTATATTCTGCCGATAGTTCTTGGTCGCTTTTATAAATAGGGAAGTCAAAAGGAGCAGTCAGTAGTCCATAACGCCAAGGTTTGCCCTCCTCGAAATGATATCTGAACTCTTTTTCGCGAGGAATAAATGTTATTGTCAGCGATACTGCTATTATAAAAAATAGTGATTGCCAGATTATTTTGCTAAATTTTCCGTTCCTCATAATTAACTGTTGTAAAAGGTGTAATTACTCAATTCGCGTAGCCGATTTAACTTCCGCTATCTTCTTTAGACTCGAACAAAGCGTTGTTATCTTTTTTACATCGCTTACCATAATAGAGAGTTTCCCTGTAAACAGACCATCTTTCGTCTCTATTGTTATTGAGCGAATGTTTATTGCCATATCTCTTGATATGATTTGTGTTATATGATTTAAAACACCTACGGTATCAATACCATTTATCTCGATTGTGGCAGAGAACGATTTCTTTCCGTTTACATCAATCCATCGGGCTGCAACCAATCTCTCTCCAAAACTACTCTTCAGACGAGTGGCTACGGGGCAATCGACTTTGTGAATTGTTACGGTTTCGTTGTCGTTTACATAACCAACCACCTCTTCTCCGGGTATGGGATTACAGCATGGAGCAAATGTATATCGTTTTGTCTCCTCTTCGGGGCGTATGTAAAATATTGATGTGCGGTCAATGAATTCATTGTCGTCCTCCTCTTTCTCCTTCTCTTTTTCGTTGTTTTTGTTCGGTGTGGTAAGAGAGGTGAAATTCTTTTTGAGGTATCTTATTATTATATTGTCGTCTTTCCCCTCGATGACTTTTAGTATGTTTGAGTCAATGGTTATATCTCCGTTTCCTATTAGGAAAAAAAGTTCGTCGCGACGAATTGTCTCATAGTGCACAATAAGCTTTTCAATTATTGCTTCTGTATCAATGTTTCCGTTTTGTGCTTCAATAAAGGCATTGAATATCTCTTCGCCCTTTGTGGCAATGTTTTTTCGGTCTTTTCTTAAAGCTGCAATAAGCCTGGTTTTTGACTTTGCGGTTGTGATAAAGTTTATCCACTCCTGTTTGGGACGTTGCGATTTCGATGTCAGAATCTCAACTTGGTCGCCACTTTGTAATTGGTGACTTAGTGGAACAAGTTTGTGGTTAACTTTTGCTGCGATGCAGTGGTAGCCTATGTCGGAGTGCAGAGTAAATGCAAAGTCAAGAGCTGTTGCATCTTTAGGGAATGTCTTAATCTCTCCTTTGGGGGTAAAGACAAATATCTCCGAAGCGTATAGGTTTAATTTTATAGTGTCTAAAAAATCAAGAGCATTAGGCTCCGGGTTTTCTAAAATCTCTTTGATTGTCTTAAGCCATGTGTCAAGTTCGTTTTCGCTTTCGCTATTGTCTGTGCTTTCGCCGGTTTTGTATTTCCAATGCGCAGCAAAACCACGCTCGGCAATTTCATCCATCTTTTTAGAGCGAATTTGAACCTCAACCCAATTTCCATCGCTACCCATTACGGTCAAGTGCAGTGCCTGATATCCATTCGCTTTAGGGCGGCTTATCCAATCTCTGATGCGGTCGGGATGTGGACGGTATATATCTGTGATGATTGAATATATCTCCCAACACTCTCTCTTTTCGTCTTCTTCTCGCTTGGGGTCGAAGATGATTCTTACGGCATATAGGTCATACACCTCCTCAAAAGGAATGTGTTTGTTCTCCATCTTTTTCCAGATGGAATATATGCTCTTTATTCTTGCCTTTATTTCATAGCTTATGCCAAGCTCGTTGAGCTTTTTGACAATAGGAACAGAGAAGTTATTGAATTCTGTCTCTCTTACCGATTCGCTTGCTGCGATTTTTTGCTTTATTTCGTCATAAATCTCAGGGTTTTCATATTTGAAACTTAAATCTTCCAACTCTGTTTTTATGGCAAACAGACCTAATCTGTGTGCAAGTGGGGCGTATATATAGAGAGTTTCTCCTGCTATTTTATGCTGTTTCCCTTTGAATAGCGAAGAGAGGGTTCTCATGTTATGAAGACGGTCGGCCATTTTTATCAAAATGACACGTATGTCCTCTGACATTGTTATAAGCAGCTTTCTGAAGTTTTCTGCCTGTTCCGATGCTTTATCTCCAAATATGCCTCCTGCTATTTTTGTCAGTCCGTCAACAAGTTGAGCAATCTTTTTACCAAAGAGATTTTCTATGTCCTCGATAGTGTACTCGGTGTCTTCGACAACATCATGAAGCAGAGCAGCACATATCGATGTAGAACCTAATCCAATCTCTTTACACACAATACGAGCTACGGCAATCGGGTGCAATATGTATGGCTCTCCCGATTGTCGTAAAACGCCTTGGTGAGCCTCCTTTGCAAAACGGTAAGCTCGCTCAATTATTTCGGTTCTTTTACGGTGGTTCGAAGCCAGGTATTCAGATAAAAGTTTCTGAAACTCGCCTTCAATTAATTCCTCTTCCGATATTTTGCTGTTGGGCATCTTTGAATCTGTATTAAAACCTCATCTCTGCTTCTAATCTAAAAGCACTCTCTTAGATTGAGAGTGTTTTTAGTGTATTAAGCAAGTCTCTGTTTATAGGCTTGTCGAATTTTATGGCTTTAGAGAATGGAACATAAACAATTTCGTTGTTTCTGATTCCAATCATAACGTTTCTTTGGTCGTCTAATAAAGCTGTGATTGCAGCTTCTCCCATTCTACTTGCAAGAATACGGTCTTCTGCCGTTGGAGAACCTCCTCTTTGAAGGTGTCCCAATATAGATACCCTAACATCGTATTTGGGGTATTCTGCTTTTACGCGCTCTGCCAGATGCATGGCACCTCCTGTGTGAGGACTCTCTGCAACCAATACTATACTGCTGTTTTTTGATTTTCTGAAACCGTTATTGATTAGCTCTTCAAGTTGGTCAACCTCTGTTGAGATTTCGGGTATTATGGCAGCCTCTGCTCCAGCGGCAATAGCTCCGTTAAGAGCAAGAAATCCTGCGTCGCGTCCCATTACCTCTATAAAGAACAATCGTTCGTGCGATGTTGCAGTGTCTCTGATTTTGTCGACGCACTCCATGATTGTGTTTAGAGCTGTGTCATACCCGATTGTGCGGTCAGTTCCGTAAAGGTCGTTGTCGATTGTTCCCGGAATACCAATAACGGGGAAGTTGAATTCTGTGGCAAATACTCTTGCTCCTGTTAATGTTCCGTCACCACCAATGGCAACAAGAGCATCTATTCCATGTTTTTGCATTTGTTCGTAAGCCTTTTTACGGCCTTCGGGTGTCGCAAACTCTTTGCAACGGGCAGTTTTTAGAATTGTACCACCCATTTGTATTATGTTACTAACGTTTTGTGTCTTGAAGTCAACAATCTCGTTATCTATAAGACCTCTATAGCCTCTGTATATACCCTTAACGTTGAATCCGTTGTAAATAGCTGTGCGTGTTACGGCGCGAATAGCTGCATTCATTCCCGGTGCATCACCTCCTGAGGTGAGAATACCTATACATCTTTTTTTGTCGCTCATAGTTCAAAATGTTTATGTAGTGCGAATATAATAAATTTTTTATAGTTTTTGTTTATTGTTGTCGACAAACTGAGTTACAAATTCTGCAACCTCTTCCATTAACCATTTTGGTGTTGAGGTTGCTCCGCAAATACCAATGTTTGCATCGGCGGTAAGTTTCGATGTATCAATCATCGAAGCATTGGAAATCATCTGTGTGTTTGGATTAACCTTTAAACACTCCTCGAAAAGAACTTTTCCATTAGAACTTTTTTTACCGCAAACAAATAGGATTATGTCATGCGAACGTGCAAATTCCCTGATGTTTGGAATTCGGTTGGCAACCTGACGGCATATTGTGTCGTGGCATTCCAAACGGTTGTTGCTCTCTTGCAGAGAACTTAATCCCATAGCCATTTTGTTAAGCCCCTCAACCGATTTAGTGGTTTGAGAGTAGAGGTGGATTTTTTTTGATGTATCAACCAAATGCCAATCCTCTTCTCCTTCAATTACAATTGCTTTGCCCTCTGTTTGTCCTACCAAGCCGTTAACCTCGGCGTGCCCGCGTTTGCCGTATATTACAATGAGTTCATCATTGTTTGCCTTTGTGTATGTCTCTTTTATCTGTTGTTGAAGTCGTAATACAACAGGGCAGGTGGCGTCAATAATCTCAATATTGTTGCGTTTTGCCAATGCGTAAGTTTCGGGAGGCTCTCCATGTGCACGCAACAAAACTTTTACGTCTCTTAATTGCTCAAATTCTGAATGGTTTATTGTTATAAGACCTTTCTCCTTTAGACGCTCCACCTCTTCGTTGTTGTGGACAATATCTCCGAGGCAATATAATATACCGCCCTTTTCAAGTTCCTCTTCTGCTTTGCGTATGGCTGTAACAACTCCAAAGCAGAATCCCGATTTGCTGTCTATTTCAACTTTAGCCATCTCTTTGGTGGAGTTTGAGAGTTACTCTTCTATAATATTAACAAAATCCTGCCACTCGTGTATTCTGAGGTATCCTTTTTTTGCCCCGGGTGCAACAATCAGTGTCTTGTTTATGGGTCTTACGTCACCGAAAGCAAACTTCTCGCAATATGGAATATATGCTGTGCCATCGCAACGAACAACCTTCAAACTGTGGCAGTTGCCAAAGGCATAAAGACCTATTAGTTTTGTTTTGTGAGAGATGGTTACTTCTTCTCCCATTTTTACACAGTTGAAAAATGCACTTCTGCCTAAACGCTCCATCCCTACAGGTAGATTTACCTTCTCAAGATTTCGACAATCCATAAATGCAAAGTCTCCAATAACTTTTATGCTATCGTGCATGACAACGTTTTTTAAATCTTTACATCCTTTAAAAGCCATGCCTTCAACCTCTTTGACGGCGGGGAGTTTTATTTCTTTTAATCCTGTGTGGCCAAAAGAGTAATAACCTATCTTTGTTACATATTCGGGAATTGTGATTTCGGTAAGAACTGTGCAGTTTCTGAAAGCATCGTCTCCGATATATTCGATACCGATGGGAAGGGATACGTTTGTTAATGCATAGCAATTTTTAAATGCTGCATTGCCTATGCCTCCAACTATATATTTGTTGCCGTCCACCACAATCTCTTGAGGAATTGTGATATCTCCTGCGTATGAACACTCTTTTGTTTCATCAAATGTTACATACACTATTTTGGGATTTTGCGTTTTGTTGTAATAGATTGTATCTGCCCCGCTTACAGCTTTAAAATCGTATGCTTTGATGTTTGCGAATGCAAATAGCAGGGTAAGTGAAGAGATAATTATCTTTAATGAATGTTTCATAAGTTGTGGGTTTTAACTGTTAATTATATCGCAAATTTAATTATTTATATGATATTTTTTGTCTATTGATATAATCAAAACGATATTTTTACGTTATTATTTTGTAGTTTTGCTATTTGTAAATTAATCAAGAGTGTATCTCTTGTGGCGTAATTGATAGATAATCAGTTGTATCTGAAAGAATGAAGAGGTTTATTGTTATATACTTGTTGGTGTGTCTTGTTGTGTCGGTTAGGGCGCAAGAGGGAAAATCTGCATTTGATTTTCTTGATTTGCCTGTGTCGTCACATGCAAACTCTTTGGGTGGTAACAATATTTCTATAATTGAAGAGGATGTTTCAATGGTTCGCTACAATCCTGCATTGTTGGGCCCCGAAATGGATATGATAATTGACCTCAATTACATGAGATATATGGCAGCTACCAACTCGGCCGGCGCTATGTTTGCCAAGGCGGCAGGAGTGAGAGGTGCGTGGTCGGCTGGTATGCAGTATGTAGGATACGGAAATTTAACCGAGGCTGATGCAACAGGTAACATATTGGGGACATTCTCGGCAAAGGATATGGTGATAAGCGGAGGCTACGCTCATGATTTTGGAGCAAGGTGGAGAGGAGGATTTCAAACAAAATTGATATACTCTGCATATGCAGAATATTCGTCGGTAGCTCTGGCTGTGGATGTGGGACTTAACTACTACAATCCTAATAAGCAATTCTCGATGTCGTTGGTGTTTAAAAACTTGGGAGGTCAGCTGAAACGTTTTACCGAGGCACATGAGCGTCTGCCTTGGGATATTCAATTTGGTTTTTCAAAGACCATGCGAAGTGTTCCTATAAGGTGGTCAGTGACAGTCGATCATATGAATAAATGGAGCCTGCCCTATACCAAACCACGAACAGATGAGTTTTCAAATGGCGAAATTCTTGAAACAAAAGACAACTTCTTTTCAAATATGTTCCGTCATATGATTTTTGGAGTGGAGTATGTTCCAAGTCGAAATTTTTATGTAGCTTTGGGTTATAATTACAAAACGTATACCGATATGCTTCGTTATGGCCGAAATTTCTTTTCCGGATTTACATTCGGAGCAGGAGTACAGGTTAAAATGGTAGGATTGGGTGTTTCGGTTGCTAATCGTCATGTCCGTGGAACAATGTTTATGTTTAACCTGAACATGCGCTTGAATGAATTTAAACGATAGACTTCAATGAAAAAGATAACTATTGCAGTTGATGGATTTTCCTCTTGCGGTAAGAGTACCATGTCAAAAGAGTTGGCAAAAAGAGTAGGGTATGTTTATGTTGATACAGGTGCAATGTATCGCGGAGTAACTCTATATTGTTTGCGAAATGGACTTATTTCAGATGATAAAGTGGATGAGCAACGCCTTGGGGAACAGATAGATGAAATTTCCATTACATTTGGTATTGATGAAAACGGCGCTCAATATCTTATGCTTAACGGAGAGAACGTTGAGAAAGAGATAAGAGGCATGGAGGTGTCGGGTAAAGTAAGTATTGTGGCTGCTGTGCCTTTGGTTCGAGAAGCAATGGTGGAACTTCAACGTAAAATGGGTGACGATAAAGGAATTGTTATGGACGGAAGGGATATAGGTACAACCGTTTTCCCCGATGCTGAACTTAAAATATTTGTAACCGCTTCTCCGCAAATAAGAGCTCAACGCAGATTGGACGAGATGCGTTCGAAGGGTAATTTTGATGTTACGTTTGAAGATATTCTTTTTAATGTTGAAGAACGCGACCGTATAGACCAAACTCGAGCAGTAAGTCCTTTGAGAAAAGCAGATGATGCACTTGTTTTGGATAATTCGGAGATGACCATTGACGAACAAAACGAGTGGTTGATGGCTGAATTTAAAAAACGTACCGAATTATAAGAGATAGTGAACAATATTTTTGGAATTTAATATTCACAAACCGTGCTAACTGTTGATAAATATCTAGAGCTAATAAATAATGCGATAACTTCAATTGAGTATCCTCAAACTCCGTTAGGGCTATACGAGCCTGTGAAGTATCAGTTGGATATGGGAGGAAAACGAGTTCGTCCTCTTTTGACCGTTATGGCGTGTGATATGTTTGGAGGTGATATAAATGAAGCAATCTCTCCTGCGTTGGGATTGGAGATATTCCATAACTTTACCCTTTTGCATGACGATGTGATGGATAAGGCAGATATTCGTCGCGGTCGTCCTACAGTGCATAAAGCTTGGAATGAAAATACTGCAATACTTTCAGGAGATGCTATGCAGATTGTTGCCACTCAAAAGGTATGTGAGGCTCCATTGAGAGTTCTTAAAGAGGTGCTTAATCTCTACAACAAGACAGCTTTGGAGATATGCGAGGGGCAACAATATGATATGGATTTTGAGGCTCGAGAGGATGTAACTCGCGAGGAGTATATAGAGATGATACGCCTCAAAACTGCAGTACTTCTTGGCTGTGCTCTGAAAATGGGAGCAATAATAGCAGGAGCTGCTTCTCTGCAAGCCGATGCAATATATAAATTTGGAGAGAATATAGGACTTGCGTTCCAACTTCAAGATGACTATCTTGATGTCTATGGCGATGCTGAAACCTTTGGTAAAAAGATAGGTGGCGACATACTTAATAATAAAAAGACATATATGCTGATTTCTGCTCTCTCTATGGCAACAGGTGAAACAAAAGAGAGATTAGAGAAACTTTTGGCAGGGAAAGCAGACGATGAGAAGATTGCTCAAGTAACTCGAATATATAGTGAGTTGGGTGTAGATAAAATTGCTCGCGAAAAGATTGCCGAATATAGTCAAAAAGCTTTGGGCTATCTCGATGAAATTCCAAATAACGGAGAGTTGAAAAAGTTTGCAAACTCTCTAACCGAGCGTAAATTATGATATTTGATACCCATACACATATCTATTTGCCCGAATTTGAAGAGGATTGCAACTTGGTGATTGAAAGGGCAAAAGAGGCAGGGGTGACGATAATGATGTTGCCCAATGTCGATGTCGAAACAATATCTCCCCTTAAAAAAGTTTTGGAAAGCAATGCAGACTGCTGTGTGGCGGCAATGGGTTTGCATCCTACCTCCGTGGCTGAAGATTACAAGGCAAGACTCGATGAAATTTTCAGAGAGTTGGAGAATGGGGAGTACAAAGCCGTGGGAGAGGTAGGTGTGGATTTGTATTGGGATAAGACCTTTCGTGCCGAACAGTTGGAGGTTTTTGCTGAGCAATTACGTTGGGCTGCTACAAAATCGTTACCTGTAATAATTCATAATAGAGAGGCTATTGACGATACAATTGCCGTTTTGCGTCAAAATCCGATTGAGAGATTTGTTATGCATAGTTTTGGAGGCTCGCCTAATGATGTAAAACGGGTGCGTGAGGTCGGGGATGCATATTTTGGAATTAATGGCGTTGCTACATTTAAGAATGCAAGGCTTGAAGATACAATAAAGGAGATAGGGCTTGATAGATTGGTGGTTGAGACAGATGCACCCTATTTGTCACCTGTTCCTTATAGAGGAAAACGTAACGAGCCCGCATATATAGTAAATACGGTCTATAAGATAGCCGAGGTGTTGTCTGTCTCGAAAGAGGAGGTTGAAAAAGCAACCTTTGATAATGCTTGCAGACTATTTTCTCTTTGATGTAAATACTAAAATATATTTTTGCAAATTTACAATAAAAGTGTATTTTTGCACCGCAATTCGGGGTATAGCGCAGTTGGTAGCGCGCCACGTTCGGGACGTGGAGGTCGGAAGTTCGAATCTTCTTGCCCCGACATTTTATCAATAAGAGCGATTACAATTTTTTGTAGTCGCTCTTTCTATTTTTAGCTTCATATAAAAAATAAGGTGTTGTTAATTTATAATTGCCCAAAACTCAATATGTTGTATCGGTAAAAATATATAAAATGGTATAAATACCATAATATATGTTGTAATATTACAATATTGGTTTTAACTTTGCAGTACAAATTTACAAATAAAAATAGGTTTAAATGAATTTTAGGAAGTTATGAAAAAGAGTTGTTTTAAGGTAGAGAAGGAGAGGGATTTTGTGAGAGCCTTTGAAGAAGAGTTGAGAGAGCTGGGAGATATGGCTCCGTTTGTAACTCGTGAAAAGGTTATTATGAAAACACTTTACAGTGGCAAGGGGCGGTATTACATAACGTTTGAGGAGGCTGCTCGCAATGTGCGTAAAGTTTTGGATCATGAGCCAATCAGGTGTAAAAACGAATGTAAGATTGCAATGTATGAGGAGATGGCTCGAAAGGTTGCAGACTATATAGCCCGACATCCCTCATCTGATTACAGGGTTGCCTTGTATCGTGTGTTGGCAGAGAGTAATGCGTCTCGCTTTTTCTTTGGAATGCAGACTGCAAAATTGATTTTGTATCAACATTATCGCAGGCAAAGAACTGCTGCGCGTCATCAAAATAGGAGATTGGTGGCAAGGGATAATTAACTGGGTGATATTGGTAATAATTTTAGAGAAATTAGTGGTTATGAAAAAGATTTCAATAGTTGTAAAGATTAATAAAGGAGAAATTTTAAATGAACTGACAAGACGTTCTTCATATACGGCACTTGCGGTAGTTCCTACACAGGCTCAACAGGAGTCAGATGATGGAATGGTTGATAGGATTGTGTTGAGTAGCGATGATTATCCATGGTGCGATGATAAATTTCGCATGCTCTTTTATAAACTGCGAGATATACTAAAGCCGTTTTCCTCTTGCGGAGAGGAGTTTGCAGATGATAAAGAACTAGAATTCGTCTTTAGGCTTACGTTGTGTGCAAATACTCAAGATGAAGTGGTGCATTACATAAAAGAGATAATGGTAAACTATTTGCTTGCACAGTGGTTTTTAGAAAGGATGTATGATAAGTCGGAGTATTTGTCGATTCAGTGCGATAATATGATTACACTTTTGCGTATGACTCTTAACAAGACTTTGATGGATGGTCGTCGTCCGACAAACTATATTTAGAGATAAGAAGATTCTTTGTACACTTTTGTTAACAAACAACTTTTTGCAAGTTCACGGTAAAGTTGTAATTTTGCAGACGATATTAATCAAATATTTATATAAAATGGAAAATAACTATTATTCAATACCTTCTCAATCGGCAACGATGGTGGGTTCATTAATGAAAAGTGTGTATATGTGGATGACACTTGCGTTGGGTATAACAGGAGTGGTTGCTCTTTATGTGGCACAGTCTTCAGATTTGCTTTACACAATTTTTTCAAACTCAATTCTCTTTTGGGGATTGGTAATTGCAGAGTTCGTTTTGGTTATGGTAATAAGTGCGAGACTTCTAAAAATGTCGTTCTCTACAGCATTGTTGCTATTTATGCTTTACTCGGTAATTAACGGATTGACGTTGTCAGTAATATTTGCTCTTTACACAAAGGCTTCTGTTGCATCTACATTCTTTGTTACTGCAGGAACATTCGGAGTTATGAGCCTTATAGGATACTTTACCAAAAAAGACTTATCTAAATTGGGTGGTATATTGTTTATGTTGCTTATTGGTCTTGTAATAGCAACTTTGGTAAATATATTCTGGGCAAATGATACATTGTATTGGATTACCACCTATGCAGGAGTACTTATTTTTGTAGGACTTACAGTCTACGATACCAATAAGATTAAAAGAATGTTGGAGTGTTCGTATGGCGAGGATGAAATGACTCAAAAACTTGCACTGATGGGGGCATTGACTCTTTACTTGGATTTCATAAACCTATTCTTATATCTGTTGAGAATATTGGGAGATAGAAAGTAGAATAAATATTATATCGATTCATAAAGCGGAAATTGTATTGAATACTGTTTCCGCTTTTTTATTGACAGAAACGTGTGGTAAAAGTGTTTATAAAATCTTAAAAAGAGACGAAAATGGCTATTGGTTGAGGAAAAAACTGCTTTAAAATGCTGTTAAAATTTTTGTAATTCAAAATAATAGCGTAACTTTGAACGCTGTATTGTGCATAATTGTGTGCAATTTCGTAAGATATAAACACAATTTAACAATATCGGAAACTAAAAAGAGGCGTTTGTATCTGTCTGGTTTATTGCGAGTATAGGCTTTTGTTTGACGGTGAATTGGCAATAAAATAGAGGTGCTTACGTTAGTTTTCAAAAGGAGATTATTATCATAGAATTATAGAGAATTATTAATATTTTATTTATTAACCAACAATTTAATTTATTTCTATTATGGCAACTAAAGCTAAAAAATTTAAAGGTATCGAATCTGCCTTTACTGTAATTTTATTGTGTGCTGCTGTAGCAGTATCAGTGTTTATCTTCATCCTTGGAGATCCTTCAAACTTCGCTAACGAGGATCCAGTAAACGGACACCCTGAAAACATGTTGGGTACTATCTACAAAGGTGGATTTATCGTGCCTGTTCTTCAAACATTGTTCTTGACAGTTATCGTATTGAGCGTTGAGCGTGCTATCGTTCTTATGAAAGCTATGGGTAAAGGTAAAACTGCTAAATTCGTTGCAGCTATCAAAGCTAAATTGGCAGCTAACGATATCAAAGGAGCTCAAGAACTTTGCGACAAACAACAAGGTTGTGTAGCAAACGTTGTAACTTCAGTTCTTGTTAAATACGAGCAAATGGAGAACGATACTCGTTTGACTAAAGAGCAAAAACTTGCTGTTATCCAACAAGAGGTTGAAGAGGCTACTGCATTGGAGTTGCCCGCACTTAACCAAAACTTGCCTATCATCGCAACTTTGACAACTCTTGGTACATTGGTCGGACTACTTGGAACCGTTATGGGTATGATCAAATCATTCTCGGCTTTGGCTTCTGACGGTGCTGCTGACTCTGTTGCTCTTTCTGCCGGTATTTCTGAGGCGCTTATCAATACAGCGTTCGGTATCGCAACTGGTGCATTGGCTGTAATTTCTTACAACTTCTTTACTAGCAAAATCGACAACTTGACATTCGCTATCGATGAGATCGGATTCTCTATCGTTGGTTCATACGCAGCTACTCACGAGAAATAATAACTATTTAACATATTAAGAATATGCCAAGAGTAAAAGTAAAAAGAAAAAGTACGCTCATCGACATGACCGCGATGAGTGACGTTACTGTGCTTTTGCTTACATTCTTTATGTTAACCTCAACCTTCGTGCAAAAAGAGCCGGTACAAGTTAATACTCCTGATTCAGTATCAGAGATTAAAATACCCGAAACCGATATTTTGCAAATTTTGATCGACCAAGACGGAAAAATTTATATGAGTCTTGATAGACCTGCAGATAAGGCGGCGGTTCTTGAAGATGTAGCAGCACAATATGGAATGGAATTGACAGCTGAGGAGATTTCTAAGTTCAGAACATTGCCAACTTTCGGAACTCCTATTGCTAAAATGAAATCTTTTTTGGCGCTAACATCAGACCAACAAGATAAAGCTCTAAAAGGAGAGGTTAATGGCATTACTGCAGGTATTCCTTGTGACACAACAAAGAATGCTGAAGGTTTTGACGATAAGAATGAAGTTAAGGTATGGGTTAAAAGTGCAAGAGCTGCAAATGGCAACTTAAGAATTGCTATCAAAGCTGCGGCTGGAACACCATATCCTACTATCAGAAATTTAATGACTTCGTTACAAGATATTCGCGAGAACCGTTATAACCTTATAACTAACCTCAAAAATATCAAAGAAGAAGAGAGAGTTGTTATTAAATAATAGAGAATTGTAATATGGCAGAAGTACAACAAAAAGAATCTGGCGACGGCAAAAAAGGTAAGCCAAAAAAGATGCATATCCACGTGGACTTTACTCCCATGGTTGATATGAACATGCTTTTGATTACCTTCTTCATGCTTTGTACAACTTTGAAAAAGCCACAAACCATGGAGATCAGTATGCCATCGAACGATAAGAATATAACAGAAGAGGACCAAACTAAGGTCGCTGCTTCTCGTGCTATAACAATCTTACTTGGAGGACAAGATAAAGTTTACTATTATTCAGGACAGCCCGACTATACAGACTATCAAACTTTGAGCGAAACAACTTTTGGTGCTGATGGTTTACGTGCGGTGTTGCAAGATAGAAACCGTGAGATAGTAACTCAACTTGAGGACTTGAAGAAAGAGAAATTAGAGACTGGAATGACCGATGAGGATTTCAATAAAAAAGCTTCGGAAATCAAAAACGTAAAAACCGCTCCGGTTGTTATGATTAAAGGTTCGGATGCTTCAACTTATAAAAACCTTATCGATGCACTTGACGAGATGCACCTTTGCGGTATTAGCAAATATGCAATCGTAGATATTACAGAGGGAGACCAATTTTTGATTGATAATTATGAATCTAAAGGTGCATTATCAAGCCAAATTGATACGTCTAAATTATAATTAATACCTAAAAAATAAGAATAATGGCAAATATTAGTTCACAAGAATGGTGTGACCTTATTTTTGAAGGTAGAAATAAGGCATATGGCGCATACGATTTGCGTAAGGATTCACCCAAACGTCATAATATAGCAACATTAGTTGTAGTATTAGTTGCAATTGCAGCGTTCTTCTTACCTGGTCTAATCGGAGATTTGATTGACAAAATCAAACCCGAAGAAGAGGAGATAATCATGACTGAGGTTACTGAGTTGTCTGACTTGAAAGAGGCAGAGGTTAAGAAAAACGAGGAGTATAAACCTTTGATGGAGACTCCTCCTCCACCTCCACTAAAAAGTTCTATCAAGTTTACAGCTCCTGTAATCAAGAAAGACGAAGAGGTAAGTGAGGAAGAGGAGATCAAATCTCAAGAGGAACTTACAGAGTCAAAAGTGACTATCTCTATTGCTGACGTTGAAGGTAATGACGAAGAGAATGGTCAAGATATAGCAGACTTTAAGGAGGCTATTAAACCTGTAGTAGAAGAAGAGGATAACCAAGTACTTGAGGTGGTTGAGCAAATGCCAACTTTCCCCGGAGGACAAAAAGCACTTCTTCAATACATCAGCGAGAACATCAAATACCCATCAATCGCTCAAGAGAACGGTATTCAAGGAAGGGTAGTTGTTCGTTTCGTTGTTAAGAAAGATGGTTCTGTAGGAGATGTTCAAGTATTACGTGGTGTTGATGCAACTCTTGATAAAGAGGCAGTACGCGTAGTAAAATCAATACCTAACTTCATCCCCGGTAAACAAAACGGACATGCAGTTAACGTATGGTTTACACTTCCTGTATCATTTAAACTAATGTAGTCAATAACTAAAATATCGACTACTTGAAATATCGCTCGTTTGTACTGTAAAAGGTACGAACGGGCGGATTTTCAAAAAAAACGATAGGCAATAAATTATTTAACAATTGCCAATTTTAAAAATCTAATAAAGGGGAATTAACGCAGTAGAGATGAAAAATCTTTAAGCCCTTTGAGTTGAATTAAACTAAATTGCGTTATATTTGTCTTAAAGGTAGAGAGTACCAAACAAATTTGGCATCTTGAACATTATATTATAGATGCACACTAAAAGAGAATACTATTTAAAATCAATATATGGAGAATAATACTGAAGAAGGTGAAGATAAAAAAGTTATAACAATAAACTTGGGTTATATCTTTGGTTTGATAATGATTGTTGCATATTTCGGGTTTGCCTACCTTTTGGTATTTACCGATGTATTTAATAATTTTGCACCTTTAACACGTTATATATTCGCAACTATTTTTGTAGCGTATGCAATATTCAGGGCATATCGTTTTATAAAATACAGAGGCTATAGAAAATCATAAAAAGTAATGAGAGGTGCAGGTTTTATATTATTGATAGCGGTTCTTACTCTGTTTTCATGCGGGAGCAGAGGTCCAAAAAAGGTTATTGACACACCTACGTCGGGAGTGATAATAATTACCTCAGACGAATCGTTTGCTCCAATTATGGAGGAGGAGATAGACCTGTTCGAGTACAGATATCCAAATGCAAGCATAATTCCTATATACAAATCAGAGGTGGAGGCTATGGATTTGCTACTCTCTGATAGCGTAAAATTTGCAGTCACCACTCGTGATTTTACCCAAGCCGAGAAGGAGTTGATAAGAAGCAAGAAAAAGCGACCAATCTCTTTCCGTATAGCAAAGGATGCAATAGCATTGATTATAAACAAGAATAATCCTGATTCGATGTTGACAGTGCAACAGGTAAAGGATATTCTAACAGGAAAAATATCATCGTGGCAGGATATAAATCCTAAGTCGAGATTGAGAGAGTTGTCTTTGACATTTGATAATAAGAACTCAAGTACAGTTCGTTATGCATTGGATTCTATCTGTAAAGGAGAACCTTTATCAGGAAAGAACATATACGCACAAGGAACCAATGAAAAGGTTATAGATTATGTTGCTGCAACACCGGGAGCAATAGGTGTTATAGGAGCAAGTTGGGTGGGGAATGAGAATGACTCAACCAATATGAGTTTCTCAGACAGAGTGAAAGTTGTTGCAATGAGTAGAGACGGAGTTGCTACCGCGGCAAATTCATACCAACCATATCAAGCATATATAGCTTTGGATTACTATCCATTTACTCGATATGTATATGCTTTGGATATATCATCGTATACAGGATTGGCAAGGGGATTTTCAAACTTCCTTGCATCAGACAAGGGACAGTTGATAATTCTAAAGGCAGGAATGATGCCTACAACACAACAAGTTGTGATTAAGCCGGTAAAAATTACCGAATAGCAAAAGAAAATAATAAGTAATAACACAAATAAGAAAGAAGATTATGTTAAAGAAATCAATTTTATTCGTAGCACTACTATTTGGTGCAGGTTTAGTTAGCACAGCAGTTGCTCAAAGCTATACCGATGGAGTTGAGTATTTTAAAGCAGGACAAGCCGACCGTGCTAAAATAATTCTTGACAACACATTGCCAGGATTATCTGCAACAGACAAAGCAGCGGCTCTATACTACTTGGGTGAGGCAGAATACGCATTGGGTAACAAAGAGATGGCATCAAAATGTTACAATGAGGGAGTAAACCAAGATGCAATTTATCCTTATAACTATATAGGATTAGGAAAATTGCTATTAGGGGTTAACGACAAAGAGGCTGATGTTAATTTCAAAAAAGCTGTAAAATTAACAAAAACAGATAAAGCAGGAGTTAATACCAACATCGCAAGAGCATATTTTGAGGCAGGAATGCCACAATATCAAAAATATCTTGATGCTGCGGCTCGAGCTAACAGTGAGTATGCTCCATTGTATGTATTGCAAGGAGATATCGCTTTGAAAAACGGAGAGACAGGTTTGGCGGCAGGAGAGTATGAGAATGCAATCTATTACGATGCAAACTGTGTTGAGGCATACGTTAAATATGCAAAAATGCACTATCCTATCAACCCTAAATTTGCTATCTCAAAATTGGAGGCTCTTTTGGCTTTGAATCAAGCATCGGCTATTGCTCAACGCGAGTATGCTGAGGCATTGTTCAATGCAGGACGTTTTACACAAGCAGTTAAAGCATATGCAACATATATGTCAAATCCCAACCACTTTGCATCTGACCGCGCACGTCACGCAGCATTGTTGTTCTTCGATAAAAAATATGAGGAGTCTTTGACTCTTATCGAGGAGGCTTTGGTAAACAATCCTGAAGATATGTTGTTGAACCGTTTTGCAATGTACAACAATAATGCTCTTGAGAATTATGAGCAAGCAGCAAACTACGGAGCTAAATATATGAACGAAGAGGGAAATGCCGATTTGTTGACAGCTCAAGACTATGCAATATACGGAAATGCACTTAAAAAAGTTAATCGTCCAGATGAGTATGTTGCATTGTTAGAGAAAGCAGTTGCTAAAAATCCAGAGGATGCAACTTTGATTAAAGATTTGAGCGATGCATACAAAGCAGCAGACCAAATGGTTAAGAGTGCAGATGCAATGGCTAAATATATGGAGTTGGCAGGAGACGAGGTTAAAACAATGGACTTCTTCAACTTGGGAAGAGCATATTACTCAGCAGCACAAGCAGACACAGTAATGGAGTCTAAAGTTGAGTTGTTCAAAAAAGCAGATGCAGCATTTGCAGTAGTAGCAGAACGTGCCCCCGAAGATTTCCGTGGAAATATGTGGAGAGCTCGTGCTAACTCAGGAATGGACCCTGAAACAGAGTTAGGCTTGGCAAAACCATACTATGAATTGGTTGTTGAGATGTTAGAGGCTCGTGGAGATAAGAGCAACAACATTATTGAAGCATACCAATATCTTGGATACTACAACTATCTAAAAGAGTATGCGGAGAATCCACAAGGAGCAAAATATCTTGAGACTCGTAAATGGTGGGGTAAAATATTGGAGATTAATCCAAACCACAGCATAAAAGAGGCTATGTCTCAACTATAATAGATTAAAATAAGTTCTATAAAGAGGGTGACTAAAAAGGCTCTTTTGTCGTTATGCTTGTCTCCAAAATCCTCATTTACGATTAGTAAACTGCGGTTTTGGAGCCTTCGCAAGCCTAAAAATAGCTCTTTTTATTCAAACCTCATAAAAGAGAGGGTGACCC
>JAFYRT010000068.1 GCA_017546805.1 Muribaculaceae bacterium
AGAAGCTCCATCCAAATAGCAGAAGAATGAGTAACTCAATGTCTCTCCTAAATCGATTGTTTTATATGTCCAAAGACCAATATCATTTAGGTTATCAGTAAAGATTAGGTTGTGTGAAAGATATACTCCGTAATCAACTGATACAGGGATTTCTTTTTCATAATCACCTATTATTAGTTTGCATACATATTCTGCTTTTTCAGAACCTGCCGACAATTTAATATCATAACCTGTTGAGTCGGAACGCTTAATTACTTCTACTGTGGCAGGCGTAGATACAGAATTTGTTGAAACTTTTTCTATTAATACATATAATGGATATATGTCGCCATCAATATATTCTTTTTTTGCAATATCAACACCGAATTCAATTGTAGATGAAGGTGCCAATTTTATTGTTTCTACTGATATTGAGATTGAATCAGCTATAACATGTGGTATTGAATATCCAAACTCTATCTTTTCTATTGATGATAAATCAATTTTATTTTCTCCTTTATCAGAAACAAGTATTAGGGTAGTTAAATCTTGCGATTCGGTTGTTATAGAATCTATTTGAGAGATTGAATAGACTTCTGTTGAATTTGTAGTTGACAAAATAAAATTATCGTCATTTGAGAATTTTATATTTAGAATATTATTTACACCATACTCATCTTTTTTATTATCTGATGTATTTATTATGATTTTATCTTTATTTAGACTACCGCTATACTCTTCGGCTTGTGTGGTTATGGCAAATATGGCGAATATTGCCACAAATAGTGCTTTAATATAATTTATTTTCATAATTCTATTATTTTATATTAGTAAAAAGTTCCTTTTAAACTTCAAATACGCACATAAAAAAAGCACGGAACCTTTAGTTTATTCTTATTCAGTGGTGTTTGGCGTTACCATATCAACAGAATAACTAAAAGCCCGTACCAAAAAGAGTACGAGCATCTTTGCTACTATTCGTGTTGATATTCTTTTAGTCGCCAAACTTTCTGAATAACAGAATAATTGCTAAAACGCTTTTTTCAATATATATTTAAAATGTACGTATAAACGATACGTTATTGTTTCATAGGCAAATATATTTAGTTTTTTATTAATTTATTTTGATTTACAGATATAGTCTAACTCTTCTCTATCTCATTATTTGCAAAGATACGAAAAAGACACAAATAAACGAGCAAAATAATAGCAAGCTTACTTGAATATTTTACAGCGAGCGGGAGTATAAAACAAAAATATCTGATAAAAAATGTTCAATACCTTGATGTTAGAAATATTATTAATATCTTCGCAAAAAAAATAGAACCATGAAAAGAATATTTATTTTAACTGCAATATTTGCATTAGCATTCTCTTTTAATATTTCGGCTCAAACCGAAGAAGTTTCAAAGAAAGAGCAAAAGGCCGCAAAACGAGCTCTTGAAGCTCAAAAAGACTCCATCGCCGGAGTAATCGCAAAAGATGCAATAGCGAATGGAGAATGGATATTCCGTGCAATATCAATGAATGTAAGCGGAGGTGCAATGATAAATGTACCTTCGAATCTAAACTTTTTGATGGTTCAGGGTGACCAATTTACATTCCAAACATCAACGGGTTTTGGCGGTGGTCCAAACAATATGGGTGGAATAACCACCACAGGGCTTATTAAAGTTGAAAATGTGGATGTTGACAAACATGGCAATATTTCATATTCTTTACGCTTAAACGGAACTATTCTCAATGCAGTGGCAACTCTGAATCTTAATCGTAATTCAAATATTGCCGACCTCTATTTGAATATGGACAGAGGAACTCGAAACATTTCAATGGCTGGTGCTGTATATACCATAGGTTCTGCTCAAGTGTTCGAGGGTTCTTTGAAGTAAACTCATACAAAAAAAAGATTGTGACTGGTCACAATCTTTTTTTGTCTTATTAATCGAGTTTCAATACAGCAAGGAATGCTTTTTGTGGCACCTCTACTGTACCGATTTGTTTCATACGTTTCTTTCCTTTCTTTTGTTTCTCGAGCAATTTGCGTTTACGGCTTATATCTCCTCCGTAACATTTTGCGGTTACGTCTTTACGCACTGCTTTTACTGTTTCGCGTGCTATGATTTTTGCACCGATTGCCGCCTGTATTGCTACGTCGAATTGTTGACGTGGAATTAACTCCTTCAACTTTTCACACATACGGCGACCGAATGGCTCGGCATTGTCGAAGTGAGTAAGGGTTGAAAGGGCATCTACGGTTTCGCCATTCAACAGAATATCCAATTTTACGAGTTTTGACTCGCGGAAATCGTGAATATGATAGTCGAACGATGCGTAACCTTTTGATATACTCTTAAGTTTATCGTAGAAGTCGATTACTATCTCTCCCAATGGTAGGTCATATATCAACTCTATACGGTTTCCTGATATGTATTCTTGTTTTATCAACTCTCCGCGTTTACCCAAACATAGTGTCATAATGGGGCCTATGTAATCGGTTGTTGTGATGATTGATGCTCGAATGAATGGTTCTTCGATATGGTCGATCAATGTTGGTTCAGGCAATCCCGATGGGTTGTGTACCTCCATCATATTTCCCTTTTTATCATATACTTTGTATGATACGTTGGGTACGGTGGTGATTACATCCATATCGAACTCTCTATCCAATCGCTCTTGGATAATCTCCATATGCAATAGTCCGAGGAATCCGCAACGGAATCCAAATCCCAATGCCACTGACGACTCGGGTTGGAATGTCAATGATGCATCGTTAAGTTGTAGTTTTTCAAGCGATGCACGCAAATCCTCAAAATCTTGGGGGTCAATTGGGTATACTCCGGCAAAGACCATGGGTTTTACCTCCTCGAATCCTGCAATTGCTTTGTCGCAAGGACGTGCTATATGGGTAATTGTATCTCCCACTTTTACCTCTTTTGAGGTTTTAATTCCTGATATAATGTAGCCTACATCTCCTGCCGATAGCTCTTTTTTAGGAACCATATCAAGTTTTAGTGTTCCAATCTCGTCGGCTTCGTATTGTTTTGCTGTTGCTACAAATTTTACTTTGTCGTTTGTACGGATTGTTCCGTTTACAATTTTAAAGTATGCTATAATTCCTCTAAAGGGGTTAAATACAGAGTCAAAGATTAGACATTGCAATGGTGCTTCGGAGTCTCCTTTGGGTGCAGGAACTCGTTCTACTATTGCATCTAATATATCGAGTACTCCCTCTCCTGTTTTTCCGCTTGCACGTAGCACATCCTCGGGTTTACAGCCAAGAAGCGATACGATTTGATCTTCAACTTCCTCGGGTTGAGCGCTGGGAAGGTCTATTTTATTTAACACAGGGATTATCTCCAAATCGTTATCTATTGCCATGTATAGGTTAGATATGGTTTGGGCTTGTATTCCTTGCGATGCATCTACTATCAACAAGGCTCCTTCGCATGCTGCTATCGAGCGCGATACTTCGTATGAGAAATCGACGTGTCCCGGAGTATCGATAAGGTTCAATTTATATGTTTCTCCCCCTTTTTTATACTCCATTTGTATTGCGTGACTCTTAATTGTGATTCCTCGCTCACGCTCCAACTCCATATCATCGAGCACTTGGTTTTGCAAGTCTTTTCCTGATACAGTGTTAGTGTATTCCAATAAGCGGTCGGCAAGTGTACTTTTGCCATGGTCGATATGGGCAATTATACAAAAATTGCGGATATTCTTCATCTAATATAGTTATTCCATTTTAAATATTGTACAAAGTTACAATTTATCGGCAAAAGTGCCAAAATCTTTTTGTAAGAAATTAATATCGTACTCTCTTATTAAAAAACATCTAAAAACAGACAACTAAAAACTAACAACTTTATGATTTATTTTGTATCTTCGCAAAGTTAAACTCGATTGATTTATGACTAAATATATTGGTGCTCACGTTTCGGCATCGGGTGGCGTTGAAAATGCCCCTGTAAATGCACATAATATTGGTGCTACTGCCTTTGCTTTGTTTACTAAAAATCAAAGACAATGGTTGAGCGCACCCCTTTCAGAGAAAAGCATCTCGCTTTTTAAAGAGAGATGCGCAGAGTTTGGTTATTCTGCAGATGTTATTCTTCCTCACGATAGCTATCTTATCAATTTGGGAAATCCAAACAAAGAGGCTTTGGAAAAATCGAGAACTTCGTTTAACGATGAGATGCTTCGTTGCAGTCAGTTAGGGTTGAAGCTATTGAACTTTCACCCGGGAAGTACTCTAAAGGAGATTAGTATTGACGAGTGTATTGCTCTTATTGCCGAGAGTATAAACATTGCCTTGGATAAAACAGAGGGGGTTACGGCTGTTATTGAAAACACTGCAGGACAAGGCTCAAATATTGGTTATGAGTTTGAACATTTGGCTGCGATTATCGACAGGGTTGAAGATAAAAGTCGCGTTGGTGTTTGTATTGATACTTGCCACGCTGTTGCTGCAGGCTACGATTTGATTTCGCCCGAGGGATATGAAAAGAGTTTTAACGACTTTGAACGCATTGTTGGTTTTAAATATTTGAGAGGCATGCACCTCAACGATGCCAAAAAGGGTGTTGGCTCGCGTGTCGACCGACACGACTCTTTGGGTTTGGGCGTTATTGGCAAAGAGCTTTTTGCTCGTATTATGAAGGATGAGAGAATGAACAATATTCCGCTTATCCTTGAGACTCCAAACGAAGATATTTGGGCTGAAGAGATTGCTTGGATGAAAAGCCAAGTTGAATAATAATTGGTTGCATTATTACTTTTAAACAGATTTATGGAAGATAAACAAAATATTTTAGACCGCCGTTATATGAAAATGGCGGAGATTTGGGCAGAAAACTCTTATTGTAAAAGACGTAAGGTTGGTGCTTTGATTGTTAAAGATAAAACTATTATCTCGGATGGGTATAATGGTACTCCTGCGGGATTCGAGAATATTTGCGAGGATGAGACAGGGCATACTAAATCGTATGTTCTTCATGCCGAAGCTAACGCCATTACTAAAGTATCAAGAACAAGCAACAGTAGCGAAGGAGCGACTCTTTATGTTACGGCTTCGCCTTGTATTGAGTGTGCAAAACTTATTATTCAAGCCGGTATTAAACGCGTAGTGTTTTTGGAATACTACAGATTGAGCGAAGGGCTTGACCTTTTAAAGAGAGCCGGTGTTGAAATATGCTACATTGGTGACGAAAAGATTGATGTATAGTTTTTGATTTTTATGAAACGTAGTTTTAAGATTATATATCCTCTACTACTTGCCATTGCTATTGTTATTGGTATTTTTATTGGAACCATTTATAACAACAGCTCCTCGTTTTCGGCTATATCTAATTTAGGACAAAGCAAGATTAACGGATTGATGTACTTGATAAATACTCAATATGTCGATTCGGTTAATATTGATTCTCTAACCGAAAAGGTTATGCCTAAGATTATTGGCGAATTAGACCCCCACTCTTCTTATATTCCTGCAGAGGACTTGGAGATGGTTAACAACGACCTTGAAGGCTCGTTTAGCGGAATTGGTGTTCAATTCAGCATTTTAAACGATACCATTATGGTGGTGGATGTTATATCGGGAGGTCCCTCTGAAAGAGCAGGCATGTTAGCAGGCGACAGAATTGTTGCCGTAAACGATACTGCTTTTACAGGCAAAGAGGTTACCAACGAACGCGTAATGAAACATTTGAGAGGTCCGAAAAACAGCGAGGTTAAACTTACTATTGCTCGTCCTCTCTCTGATGATTTGATTGATATTGTTGTTACTCGTGGCGATATTCCTGTAAACAGCGTTGACGTAGCCTTTAGAGCCAACGAAGAGATTGGATATATTAAAGTAAGCAAGTTTGGCAAAAATACATATGGTGAATTTTTAAATGCTTTGGCTCAATTGAGTATCGAAGGCTCAACTAAATTCATTATAGACTTGAGAGGAAACTCGGGTGGGTATATGGAGTCTGCCATTAATATGGTTAACGAATTTCTGCCTGCCGGTTACTTAATAGTTTACACCAAAGGTAATGCTTCGCCATTGAACGAGGTATTTTCTAACGGTATTGGTTCGTTCCAAAATAATCAAATTGTTGTTTTGGTTGATGAGTGGAGCGCTTCGGCAAGTGAGATTTTTGCAGGTGCCATTCAGGATAACGATAGAGGTTTGATTATCGGTAGACGCTCTTTTGGTAAAGGTCTTGTTCAACAACAGATTCCTTTTAATGATGGTTCTGCCATAAGACTTACCATTGCTCGATATTACACTCCTTCTGGTCGTTCAATTCAAAAGGAGTACCAAATGGGGGATGCTGAAAATTATGAGAAAGATTTGCTAAATAGATTTGAGCATGGCGAGTTTGACTCAAAAGATAGTATTCATGTGAACGACTCTATAAAATATAAAACTTTATACGGAAGAACTGTCTATGGTGGTGGCGGTATTATGCCTGATATATTTGTTCCCCGCGACACTTCAGCGTACAGTCCATATCTCACTCAAGTTGTAAATAATGGTATTATTTACCAATTCGCATTTAAATATTCTGACGAACACAGAGAGTTGTTGTCTAAATTTAAATCGGCAAAGAGTTTGGTTGTTTATCTAAAGAAAGAGAATATCCTGGATGAGTTTATAGAGTTTGCTACAAGCAAAGGTATTAAGGCAAGACCTGTATACATAAATGTTTCGCGTAAAGAGATTCTTAATAGTTTATATGCAAATATTACTCGTAATATTTTAGGAGATAAGGCCTTCTACCCTATTGCTCTTATGAATGACGAAACATTCCTTAAAGCTGTTGAGATTCTTAACGAAAACAAAGGTTTTCCTTTAGGTGAAAACGAAACAGATGAATAAGCAAGAGATTCGAAAAGAGATAAAAAGAGTTAAGCTCGGTATATCGAAAGAGGATAGAGAGGCTGCGGCAATGGAGGTTATGGCTAAAATTGAATCGTTGTCTCAATTTGCCGATGCTAAAAATATTCTGCTCTACAATGCTCTTCCCGATGAACTGCCAACAGAGTGCATGCTCAACAAATGGGAAGGAGAAAAGAATCTGTTTTTACCTGTTGTAGATGGTGATAATTTGGTTGTTAAGAGATACGACAAAGAGTATGTAAAGATTGGTGCGTTTGGTATTATTGAACCTTTGGGTGCTGAAATTGATAGTGATATTATTGATTTTATTATTGTACCTGCAGTTGCTTTTGACAGAAATTTGAATCGTCTTGGCAGAGGTAAAGGTTATTACGACAGATTGCTTTCAGAGAGCAAAGCTTTTTTTGCCGGTGTTGGTTACCACGCACAGCTATTGAATAATATTCCCGTTGAGGAACACGATATTAAAATGAATTGTATAATAACAGAAAGAGAGATACTATGAAAAAGTTTTTTTTATTAATTGCCGCATCGTTGTTTACAACAACTTTTATGGCTCAACAATTAACTCCGCTTCCAATTGATGAAAACGTAAGATACGGAGTTTTAGAGAATGGTTTAACTTACATTCTTCGCCACAACGACGAGAGTAAGAATCGTGCTAATTTCTATATTGCTCAAAAGGTTGGTTCTGTTCTTGAAGAGGACAATCAAAGAGGTTTGGCTCACTTTCTTGAGCACATGGCTTTTAACGGTAGCGAACACTTCCCCGGAAAAGCAATGATTAATTATTTGGAGAAAAACGGTGTTAAATTCGGTAGCGACCTTAACGCATACACTTCGTTTGACCAAACTGTTTACAACATAGATAATGTTCCTGTTGACAGAGAGAATATTGTTGACTCTTGTTTGTATATTCTTTATGACTGGTCGGCTGCAATTTCTTTGGAGCACGAGGAGATTGACAACGAACGTGGTGTTATTCTTGAAGAGTGGAGAACAAGAAATACTGCTCCATTGCGTATGTATGAGGCTACAGCAAAAGTGTTGTTTAAAGGTACAAAATACCCTGAAAGAATGCCTATAGGTACTATGGATGTGGTTCAAAACTTCTCGTACGACACTTTGAAAGATTATTACCACAAATGGTATCGCCCCGATCTTCAAGGCATTATCATTGTTGGTGATATTAATGTAGATGAGGTTGAGGCTAAAATCAAAGATATTTGGAAAGATAGGACTTTAGATGAAAACAGAGCCGAAAGAGTTTGGTCCTCAATTCCAGACAACGATACTCCTCTTGTTTCTATCTCTACCGATAAAGAGTTTAACCGCACTGAGGTTGCGATATACTGCAAACACAAAGCTCTTGATAAAAAGCTTAAAGCTACCATGCTTGGAGTTGAAGACTTTTACATCAAATCAATTGTTGGAAACGTATTCAGTCAACGTATGACTGAAATTTGTCAAAAACCAGGTGTTGCATTATTGGATTCAAGATGTATCGATGGCAAAATGATTTCAGATAAAGATGCCTTTATGATTGACGCTGTTGCAAAAGAGGGTGAAAGCTTTGAAGCTCTTAAACTTATTGCTACAGAGATTGAACGCTACCAACGTTACGGTATTACTGAGGGTGAATATGAGAGAGCTAAGGCTGAAATAGTTTCATCTTTCGAAAGAGAGTATAACGAGAGAGCTAAAGTTGCAAACAGCAAATACGTTAAAGAGTACGTTAACTTCTTCTTGAATGGTGGTTCTATTATGGGTATTGAGAAAGATTTTGAGGCTATTAAAAATATTGCAGCAAGAATCACTGCCGATGATATTAATAAATATATCAAAACCATAATCACCGATAAAAACAGAGTTGTCATTATTGAGGCTATAGAGAAAGAGGGTATCTCTTATCCAAAAGAGGATGAAATTCTTGCCATGATTTATGATATTGACAATGCCGATATTGAACCATACAAAGATAACTTGAGTGGTAAAGAGCTAATATCTTTTGATATAGTTCCCGGTGAAATTATAAAAGAAAAATATGATAAAAAACTTGGCATTAAAACTTGGACTCTTTCAAACGGAGCTAAAGTTGTGCTTAAAAACACCGACTACAAAAAAGACCAAATAATGGTTAATGGTGTAAGTAAAGGTGGTGCTTACCTATATGACAAAAATATTGATGATGTTTACAATACTTTGCTATTTGATGATATCATCGCTTTAAGTAAAGTTGGCGGATTCACAGATAGCGAGATTAGAAAACTATTGGCAGGTAAAAGAGCTAACGTTTCGCTTGGTTTAGGAAACAGAAGCGAAACTGTAAGAGGCGTCAGCTCGGTTAAAGATATTGAGACATTCCTTCAAATGACATATCTTTTGATGACTGATATTTCAAAAGACGAAGAGGCTTACACTGCTTGGATGGATGCTATGAAAGAGGGATTGAAAAACAAAGATGCAGATCCAAAGAATGCTGTTGCCGATAGCGTTGCTGTTGCTATCTACAAAAACAATCCAAGAAGAATGTCTATCGATGCTGATGATTTGAACAGATTAAATTACGACAGAATCATTGAAATTTGGAAAGAGAGATATAGCAATGCCGGTGACTTTACATTCAACTTTGTTGGAAACATTGATGAAGAGAGTCTTAAACCTCTAATCGAGAAATATATTGCTTCTCTTCCTGCGTCTAAAAAACGCGAAAAATACGGAGAGGACAAATATGGAATGCGTCATGCTGAATATTTGAATACTTTTGAGAAACCAATGGAGAATATAGTTGCTACTGTAAATGCAGGTTTCATTGGTAAAGCAAAATGTTCTACAGAAAACATGATAATGTTGAGCATTTTTGACCAAGTTATGAAGATGATTTATACTTCAACCATCAGAGAGGAAGAGGGCGGAACATACGGTGTTGGAACAAAAAGCAACATGACTATGAAGAATGAATGGATTTTCCGCTTTGCTTTTGACACTAATGTTGAGAGTATGAATCGCTTGAAAGATCGTGCAATTAAAGAGATGTTTAATGTTGTAAACAACGGTCTTGAGCAAGAAAAATTTGACAGAGTTAAAAAATATATGCTTAAAAAAGCAAATGACGAAGTTAAACGTAACAGCTTCTGGATTACTCAACTTAACGAGAAAGCTGTATATGGTACTTGCGATGCTTTAACATACATAGAAACTATTGAAAACATATCAATAGAGGACGTAAACAAATTTATCAAAAAAGTCTTCAAAAAAGCTGATAAATTTGAGGTTATGATGGTTGGTACTAAAAACCAATAAGATTAAAAACTTTTATAATGACGTATGAGCAACAGCACCTTTTTATATATTGTTGAAATTATAGGAACTTTTGCTTTTGCAATAAGCGGAATAAGAATGGCTGCCCGAAAGAGGTTCGACCTCTTTGGGGCATACGTCGTTGGACTTGTAACTGCTATTGGCGGTGGAACTCTTCGCGATCTTCTCCTTGACGTTACTCCTTTTTGGATGGACGATTCTATTTACCTTATAGTTACTGCAGTTGCACTACTTTTAGTAATTGTATTACGAAAGAATATTTTACGCTTTGAAAATACATTCTTTATTTTTGATACCATTGGCTTGGCTCTCTTTGTTGTTGTTGGTATTCAAAAATCAATTGTTCTTGGTTTCCCTTTTTGGGTTGCCGTGATTATGGGTACTCTTACCGGTGCTTTTGGCGGTATTTTGCGTGATATCTTGGTTAATGAGGAACCTCTTATTTTCCGAAAAGATATATACGCTTCGGCATGTATTTTCGGAGGTATTGTTTATTGGATATCGTTCAGAATGGGTGTTAATGACATTATAACTCAAATTCTTGCAGCTGCAGGTGTAATTGCCACTCGTATTATGGCTGTTAGATTTAGTTGGACATTACCTACGCTTAAGAGCGAAGACGATTTATAATTTAATGGATTATGAAGGTTTGTATTGCAGAGAAACCAAGTGTTGCAAAAGAGATTGCTTCAATTATTGGAGCAAACGCTAAACGCGATGGCTATTTTGAAGGAAACGGCTATTGTGTCACTTGGACATTCGGACATTTGTGTACTCTTAAAGAGCCTCACGAATATGCTCCGGAATGGAAGAGCTGGCATATAAACTCTCTGCCTATGATTCCACCAAAATTTGGCATTAAACTTATTGAGGACAAAGGGGTGGAAAAGCAGTTTGCAACCATCGAAAAACTTATTCAGTCGGCCGATACGGTTATTAACTGTGGTGATGCCGGCCAAGAGGGAGAGCTTATTCAAAGATGGGTAATGCAAAAAGCGGGTTGTAAATGCAAGGTTGAAAGGTTATGGATTTCGTCATTGACAGAGGAGTCTATAAAAGAGGGGTTCAACTCACTGAAACCTCAAGAGGAGTTTGATAAACTCTACGAAGCAGGACTTACCCGTGCTATAGGAGATTGGTTGCTTGGAATTAATGCCACCCGACTATATACCGTAAAATATGGACAGAACAGACAAGTTTTGTCAGTTGGAAGAGTACAAACTCCTACCCTGGCTCTTATTGTCAATCGTCAACTTGAGATTGAGAACTTTGTTCCTACTCCATACTGGGAATTAAAGACAGTTTATAGAGATACTGTTTTCTCGGCAGCTAAAGGAAAATATGAGACAAAAGAGAAGGGAGAAGAGGCTTTAAATGCCATTATTGGTAAAGAGTTTGTTGTTACCGATGTTTCAAAAAAACAAGGTAAAGAGGCTCCTCCTCGTCTGTTCGACTTGACTTCGTTACAGGTTGAGTGCAATAAGAAATTTTCGTTCTCGGCAGACGATACATTGAAAATTATTCAAGGTTTGTATGAGAAGAAATTCACAACATATCCTCGTGTTGATACAACATTCCTGAGCGATGATATATATCCTAAAGTCCCCAATATTATGAGTGCTTTAGGTAAAAGCAACGTATATTCTACATACATTGGCAAACTGAATCTCAATAAACTTCCAAAGTCTAAAAAGGTGTTTGACAACTCAAAGGTTACCGACCACCATGCTATTATTCCCACAAATGTGGTTCCAAATAATTTGTCGGACAACGAAAGAAAAGTTTACGACATTATTGTAAGACGATTTATTGCAGCATTCTTCCCCGACTGTAAATTTGCCACAACCACTGTGTTGGGAGAATGTAATGGCGTGGATTTTAAGACAACAGGTAAAGAGATTTTAGAGCAAGGTTGGCGCGAAGTTTTTGACAAGAACAGGGTTGACGATGATAATGCAAAAGAGGAGGATGAGGAGAGAATATTACCGACATTTGTTAACGGTGAGAGCGGAGAACACACTCCTGCCCTTTCGGAAAAGATGACTCTGCCCCCCAAACCTTATACCGAGGCTACATTGTTGAGAGCAATGGAGACTGCCGGTAAATTTGTTGACAGCGATGAGCTACGCGATGCTCTCAAAGAGAATGGTATTGGACGCCCATCTACAAGGGCTGCTATTATTGAGACTCTTTTCAGACGTAACTATATCAGAAAAGAGAGAAAGAGTTTATATGCCACTCCAACAGGAGTTGAACTTATAGCAACGATTGATGAGGAGCTATTGAAATCGGCTGAGCTTACAGGTCAGTGGGAGAATAAACTACGTAAGATTGAAAAGAGAGAATATACAGGTAAAGACTTTCTTGATGAACTAAAAGAGATGGTTGTGAATATTGTAACCAATGTGAGAAACGCAGGTTATAAGAAAATTACCATTGAAGAGATAAATAAAGATAACAAAGAGACTGCAAAGGCTAAGAAATCGACTCCCAAAAAGTCCGAAAAGAGTACAAAACCAAAGAAGATTAAATCATCAGAGGTTAAATGCCCTGCTTGCGGTATAGGTATTTTAATTAAAGGTAAAAATGCATACGGTTGCAGCGAATGGAAAAACGGTTGCCGTTTTACTATACCCTTCTCTGTTTGCCCTGCTGATGCAGATTTAGAAACTTTGACAAAAGCTACAAACAAATAAATATAAATAATTATGATAGAAACAACTCCATCTTTAGGATTTACAGAGGCTATTAATGCCGCTGCAAGTAAAATTTTTCAAATAAAAGGTCGTTCACGTCGTTCGGAATTTTGGTGGACACATATGATTGTATACCTCTTATCTACAGCTCTTACACCTGTACCTATATTTGGTGGCATATTAAATCTATTAGTAATACCACTAAAAATTAGAAGATTGCACGATACAGGACGTAGTGCATGGTGGTGGGGAATAGGAGCTTTGATTAAAATAAGCTTTGTCGTATATATATTATATTCTTCTGCTAAGTTAGCCTTAAACGGTTATGAATTTGAGGATTATGACTCTTTTGTTTTTGAATATATAGTATTAAAAGGCATACTATTCATTGGGGCTATTGCGATTTACGATGTTTTTTTATTGATTCTGTGTTGCATAGATAGCGACAAGGGAGAAAACAAATATGGACCTTCTCCTAAATACATTGATAAAGAGATTGTATAATATTACTGAACATATTACAATACATTAAGACATCGACATATAGTTATGAAAAATGAAGAATTATTTCCTTTGGTGAATGAAGATGGCTCTGTTATTGGCAAAGCAACAAGAAGTTTCTGTCATAATGGCAGTAAAGTGTTGCATCCTGTTGTTCATCTGCATATTCTAAACGACGAGGGAAAGATATATCTTCAAAAACGTTCAATGAAGAAAGATATCCAACCAGGTAAATGGGATACTGCTGTTGGTGGTCATATTGATTTTGGTGAGGAGACAGAAGATGCCTTAAAACGCGAAGCTCGCGAGGAGTTAGGTATTTTGGATTTTAAATACTCTCTCGTATGTAAATATCTGTTTGAATCTGAGATAGAGAGAGAACTTATAAACTGCTTTAAAACGTGTTATAACGGAAAGATAACTCCAGACTTAGACGAGGTTGACGAGGGTAGATTTTGGAGCTTTGAAGAGATTATGGCAAATATAGGTAAGAATATATTTACGCCTAATTTCGAAAGCGAATTTCTTAAAATAAAAGAGTTTTTATAATATCACACCTCTCTCCTACCCGTAGTTTTCGAGGGTTTGTTTTAGAATAGAGATTATCTCATCTCGTAGTGATTGAGGTTGTATTACCTCTACGGTTGCTCCCAACGATAGAATCTCTTGCTTGAAATCCAACGATGGACGTAAAGTATATTGAAAGGTTGTAAAGCTACTGCAATCGAACAGTTGTTTTTGCGTATGGTGTAATGGCAGTGTCTTAATGTAGTTGTTTTGAGGAGATTTTACCTTTAATATTATATTTTCCACCTCTTTATTCTCAACTATTATTCCGAAACTGTTTTTGAAAAACTCATCGGGAGAGAAATCGGCAGGATATTCAAACTCCTCTTTTAGTAGTTCCACAGAGGTCATTCTATCAAGAGCATAGATACGCATTTGTTGATATGCGTTATTGAAACCTATGATATACCAACGTTGTTTGAATATTCTAATGAAATATGGCAATAGCGTAACCATATGTTCCTCACTCTCTGTAAATGTCTTATACGAGAATTGCAACACTTTGTTCTCACGCATTGCCTCAATGATTGTCGTAAGAAAAATCTCTCCTGATGGATTCTTCTCCAACATTATTCTGTCGTGCAACTTTTGCTGTTCGTTTATAATGTTCCCAACCGCAAATGAATTCAACAGCCAAAATCGTACCTTATCGTTTGATAAAGTATCCACATCTTCAATGTAATATTCGCTTGTTGCTCGGTCGCACTCAATGTTTATATCAAAAAACTCCTGTATTTTTTCTCTATGATTGTGAAATGTACGGCGAGGCAATGGATTTCCGTCCGACAAATCGGTATGCACCCAACTATGGTTTATCTCCTTTAAGGTCATACGTTTGTTTCGGTAAAGAGTATTTACCAACCACACATATTTATTAAAGAGATTTTGTGCCATGTATCTACTTGCTCATTGCTATTTGTTCCATCTCTACCCACAATTTATCATCGGCAGGTACGGGAGCTGTTACTGATATTAATTTTTTTGATACAGGATGTATAAACTCTATTGAACGAGCATGCAACGATATTCCACCGTTTGAATTTGAACGTTCAGAGCCATACTTCAAATCGCCTTTTATTGGACACCCTATCTTTGATAGTTGACAGCGAATTTGATGATGTCGTCCTGTTTTAAGATTTACATGTAAGAGATTATAATTTACACTCTTTGCTAAAAGAGTGTAAGACAATTCAGCCTCTTTTGCTCCATTCTTTGGTTTATCGTATGCTACGCTCTTATTGAGTTTTTCGTTACGATAGATATAGTGTTTGAGTGTTTGACTCTCAAATGGCGGTTCGTTTTTTACTATTGCCCAATATGTCTTCTTTACATCTCCTAAACGGAACATATCATTCAAACGCGATAATGCCTTGCTTGTTTTGGCAAACACCACAACTCCACTAACGGGACGGTCTAAACGGTGTGTTACCCCAATAAACACATTACCTGGTTTGGCATACTTCTCCTTTATCCACTCTTTTACAATCTCACTGAGTGGTTTGTCTCCGGTTTTGTCTCCTTGTACTATTTCGGAGCAACTTTTATTGACAATTATTATATGATTATCTTCGTAAAGAACTTCCACCTTATTCCTCTTTTATATCTACAAATATCCCCCTCTCTCAAGGGGGATATTCTATAAGCTATTCTTTAAATATTTTACATGTTCATACCGCCACAGCAGTGGATAACTTGACCCGATACATATGCCGATAGGTCAGATGCAAGGAATGTACATACGTTTGCAACATCCTCGGGTGTTCCTCCACGACGAAGTGGAATTTGTTTTGCCCATGCCTCTTTTACATCGTCAGGTAATACAGCTGTCATCTCAGTTATGATAAATCCCGGAGCTACACAGTTTGCTCTTACACCACGTGGACCCATCTCTTTTGCAATTGATTTTGCCAAACCAATCATACCTGCTTTTGAAGCTGAATAGTTACATTGTCCTGCATTTCCGCTTACTCCAACAACAGATGACATGTTTATAATGCTTCCTCCGCGTTGTTTCATCATAATGGGAGCAATTGCATGAATAAAGTTGAAAGCCGATTTTAGGTTTATGTTCAATACCATATCCCATTGCTCCTCGGTCATACGCAACATTAATGTGTCGCGAGTAATTCCTGCATTGTTTACAAGAACATCAATTCTTCCAAAGTCTGCCATAATTGACTCTACTACGCTGTGAGTATCATCAAAATTTGCAGCATTTGATGCATATCCTTTTACTTTAACACCAAGAGCAGCAATCTCCTCTTCAGTTTTTTGCATGTTCTCATCATATTTCAAGTCGGTAAAAGCAATGTTAGCTCCCTCTTGAGCAAATTTTAGTGCAACTGCTTTACCAATCCCTCTTGCAGCTCCTGTTATCACAGCAACTTTTCCTTCTAATAGTTTCATATATTCTTTTATTAGTGATTATCCTGTTATATATTTATCGCTTACCTTCCCTTTTGCTTTTACTCCATTTAATATAAGAGTTATTGCAGCACTACGAATCTCCTCTCTACCAGGCGACATACGTTGAAAGTGATTTCGGATATATGGAGCATCAAATCCGCGCAACGCATAGTGAATAAGGATTGCTGTAGCTTGAATATTATCAACTTCAAATGCTCCGCTTTCAACACCCTCTTGCAAAATTGAGCGAACCAATGAAATCTCTTGTTGACCAATATCTTTCCAAGCATGTTCCAAGCTCCATACATCTCTAAAAAAGTCTGCACGCAAGGTTCCATTTCGCAATACAATCTCCTTTATAAGTTCAAGTCGGTGAAAAATGTAGTGGGTAAGTTTTTCCTCGGGGGGTAAATCCTGATTTACAATTGACTTTAAACGTTCAATCAACTGCATAATTTCAGATTCAACTACAGCCCAATATATATCCTCTTTACTTTTGAAGTGGGTATATAGGGTGCGTCGCACCTTTCCTGCGGCAGTAGCAATATCATTCATTGTTGTAGCCTCAACTCCCGATTTTATAAAAAGCTGACGAGCTACCTCAATTAAATTTTTTCTTGTTTTTTCTCCCCTCATAATAAATTTATAATTCCACTTGCGAAGATAAACCAAATTAAACTAAATGCCAAAATATTGCCTATTAAATTTCACAATATGAATAAATGTGTGTTAATATCCTCTACTCTCCTTTGTAAGAATATCGCGTATAATTGCTATTTCACACTTCGATGCACCCAACTTTATAAGAGTGTTGTAATCTGCCATCAAGGCTTTATCGAAGTAATCTTTGACATTTTTATTTAATTCTATACTCTTTCTGTAATATTCGCACGCCTTTTTCAGTTTTTTTTGAACAAGACATATATGCCCCATATTCATATAATCATTTGATACAGGAGAAGACGATAAGAGTTTTCTATTATATGTTTTTGCCTGTTCCAATTTTCCCAACAATAAAGAGCACCGTACTATTTGTCGCCATATTTTAGGAGAGTTGTCTGTCATAAAATCAATTTTATAATAATACTTTAACGCCTCCTCATATCGCTCGCGCTGCATTAAACAATTTGCCAATTGGAACTCTAAATTTTGGTCATCGGGCGCTATTCTTAATGCATCTTTATAACACTCAATTGCTTTTGGAATATTATCCAATGCTTTATAACATTGGGCAAGTTGATTAAATGTCCATATATTTTCCATTATTTGATCTGCCTTAACATACTCCTCTATTGCACCCTGATAATCTTTAAGCCTCTGTTTGCAATACCCAATTTTTTGATAAAAAACATGGTTGCTTAAGTCTCTTTTTAGAAGTTTTCTGAAATATTTCTGAGCATACAAAAAATATCCATTCTTCATATAGTATTCGCCAATCAATAGTAAAGTTTCATCTGTACTCAATATTGGGTTGAGAACATCAACTTCTGAGAGGTCGATATGATAATCAAATATATTCGTAAGTCTGAATTTTGAAAGATTGAATAGTCGGTACAGGTCTTGAACGTATAAATCGATAATAATTTTGCCCTCTTCTCCCGGTAAAACAGTTCTTGTTCCGCCAAATATATCATATATGTCTTCATCTACTTCAGATTCATCAAACTTGACATTTTCTCGCATAAGTTGCGAATAGAAATACAAACCTAATGAATATCTATCGGAATTACAGAGATAGTTTGACTTGGTTAATATTTGGTCAAACTTTGAATCTCTCTTTATTAAAGGATAAATCTCGCTGTTTTCGGACGAGTATGGTCGTAACCAATTTGTGATTTTATCAAAAAAAGGCTCATTTTTTAAGGTTTTGTATAATGAGTATAATATATCAAATCCCTCTATCAACTTAGTTTCATACTCACTGATTTTTTTAAGCGTATTTTTATTTATTCTTTTGTTTATATCGGAATTTGGGGATATCATCTCAAAAAATTCATTTTCAGAGATCTCTTTTTTGTTTAATGCAGTATCTAATTCTGAGAATAAGTTTACTAAATCAGGATATATTTCATAAGATAATCTATCTAATATCTCTTCGGTTTCCAAAGTGCGAATAAACTTTAGGAAATGAGATATAACATCGTTACAAAATTTTTTATCATCTGAGAAGAGTTCGATTAGATTCTTTATCTTTTCCGACATATCTACTCTATCTCTATGGTAGTACATAAGAATTAAAGCACCACACAAGGCACGTTGTTTTACCTCATCACTATCGGTTGAGAAATAGGTATTGAAAAGAGTTAATATTTTATCCTCGGAATAAAAGTAAAGAGCCGATATTGTTAGAGCAGAGACAACCAATGATGAAGTTGTTTCTCCGAATTCCTTTGTATTTAAAAGCTCTTTTACAGCATTAATCTCATCTTCTGAAAATGCAAATGCAGATGCTACTATTGCAAATATCTCCTCTTGTAATTTTTCAATGGCTTTTGCAGAATCTAATATTTGAGACTCCTCAACACCAGCCTCCTTCATTAATTTGTATTTGTCTTTTTCTGTCTTTAACAAAGAGACATATTTGTGAATATCTGCTCCACCCTTTAATCTATAATAACGACGTTTATCGTATATATAATCTGAAACCTCATTTATCTTTATATCATCAAACAACTGATCGGTTATCTCGTATAACGAATTAATTATATTGCTATACAACTTATCTCGTTCCGGATCATCAGCACCCTGCATAAGATAATCTGCCATGTGTGAATATGTTGTTTTTTGTGCATAAAACCTTGGGGTTAGCTGAGGAGAAGTTTCTAAATCCAACAACTCTTCAATATAACTGAAAGCATCACATAACCTTCTTTCTTTAATAACTTTGTATATTTTGTCTCTATCAGAATTAATCTCTTTCTCTAACATGGTGCTGAGTTTTACTTTATAACAGTAAAAGTTCAAATATTATGCCAAAATTGATGTTAAATAATCTCTAAAATTCAGCTTCAATAGTTTAATTATTCACCATAGATAAACTACCTTTGCGAATATTTAGGTCGCATATTTTGCAAACGTTTTTAGAGAATCTCTAAAAATGACGCAATACCCCATGTGAGTGTTGTTTATCCGAAATTTTCTTTCTACATTTGTAGAGTCGACGGATTATTCCGTTTGACATTACATATTGTGAAAGTGTTTTTCGCAAGTCCTTTAATGAAAATGTGGAAGTTTTCGAGTAGAAGGGATTATACGAACAACACTCACTTTCGTATGGATACCAGAAGTTATGGTGCGCTCTGCGCCATGACATTCCATATCTATTCGAGTGTGGGGTATTGTGTCGTTTATTTTCTACAGGGTCCTTCCACAACCTTCATTAAGATAAACGAAACCGGCTCCACACTTTCTTTGTATATATAGCATTTTACTTCTTTGGGAGCTTAGGGGAAATAGGGAAACCACATGAATAAAGAGTTAGAAGCTATTTTAGCTGATTTTGAGACTTTTGTAGGACATTGCGTTACAGAAAACCCAAACTCACAAAAAAGTTATGTCTCATATATTAAATCATTAGACAAAGCAAATGATGGAGAAACTTACCAATGGTTAAAAGAAGCTGTCGCAAGTGAAACACCAATAAAACATCTTTCAGAGACCTTTGATAAATATTTTAATAATCATCCTGAAAAGGCCCCACAAAACCAATGGAAATCGGGAGTAAAGCACTTGGGTGATTTTATATGTGGTTTTACCGATTCAACAATAAATCTTCATTCAATTAAAGATTTTGACACCATAGCTTGTAAATTGGTTGCCCAATCAGCTATATTCTGCTCAACTGAAGTTTTTGAAATGGTAAAAAAAGGAGAACTCGGAGGAAAAGAAAATCTTGGAATAGGCAATGAGTTTGGTGCATGGTTCCATTATACATTTCAAAGAGCCAAACACTTTGAAAAGCGAGGAGAGTATAAAGACGAAAAAGTACGTTTTGACGATAACACTCAAGCAAACTCAGCAATTAAAGCAGCTATATTAAAAGGACTTAGCAAATACGGTATTCATGGTAATTCTCGACAATCATTTAAAGGATTCGAAGCTTGCCACATTTGGCCCGATACCTGTTACGATGCTCGTTATCACACCAGTGTTGCAAATATAGTTCTTTTACCAAGAGAAATTGCAGGTCTTACCGACCACTGCCAAGCAGTTGAGGACCTACTCAAATATGAGGCCTGGAAAAGATTCAAATTCAAACCAGAAGAAGAGGAAATTCCTCAACGTCCTAAGGACTACAGCAAAATTAAATGGAGACAATAAAAGCTATCAATAACGGAGAATGCCGAAAATCCATAAAAGAGTAGGCAAAACAACTTGAAATTTTATTATTATGGGATCTAGTCCAAAAAAATCGTCTTACTTAAATCAAATCGAGTCAAAAACACGTTTACTTATTAAATACCAGAGTGATTTAGCGCATTACAAAGCGTGGCTTCCTCGTACATCTACTAAAGATGCTTGCAGGCGCGACATAGAACGAACAAAAGGTGAAATAGCACGTATAAAGAGTGAAATTTCCATGTTGAAGATGCAAATGAAAAATGCGCCTAAAGGATAATATCAATATTTCCGATGGAATAGTCAAATGGATACCATATAGCAATGAAGAAAAAATCTGCGAACGGTTTTCTCTTGATGAATGGCATATGGCAGTACACGACATAAATTCAGACAAAGAATGGGAGGATTTTTTGAAAGATTCATCAATTGTCAAATGCTACATCCTTAAATTGTGTTCAAATGATAATTCTATAGCATTTCTTTATATTATGCAAGAAAACCTTGCAGGAACAGTGTTTTCTGTTCACGGCGGTGGATGGGAAAATCCTTTAATGTATTGCAGAGGATATATATTATTGCTTGAACACCTCCTTAACTTAGGTCTAAAAGTAAGAACATATTGTCAAATATCTAATGCTACCGCAATACGATTAGATAGAGCTATAGGTTTTGTACCATACCTCTATTCTGATAACGAGGTTTTTATGTGGATTAATAATAAAAGATTAAAATCGAGCAAGATTTACAAAAGATTTTATAAAAACAAATTATAAGTAGTAATTTAAATAGTTCACGTTATAAAAGCATTTAATATACAATACTAAAATGTAAATACGGTATATAAAGTTATAGACTGAATATTGATATGCTTTAAGTTTGATTTCTCTTAGCTTTCGAAAGAATATCCTAGGTTCATCAGTTAAATATTTATTACTGACCATTGCATAAAGTTAATAGTAAAATTTCTCCGACTTACAAGTCGGAGTTTTTTTTGAATATGGTGTATAGCTGTAATACAAAATAGAGTGTATGTTTTTTGAGGATGGTTACTGATTCTTTAAAAAATGTTACTCTTTTGTAATGGGTATTATATTCTTTTGTATTAAATAATTTATTTATATAATTTTGTTTCGTGTATGAACGGTTTCTTATGTTTGTATGATAGTAAAAAAGATTCTTGCAATTATTAATCCCATATCGGGAACTTCAAAGAAGAATAATATTCCGCAAAAGATAAATGATATTTTATCTTCTGAAGATGTTACTATTGATATTGTTTATACCGAATACGCCGGACATGCTACAGTTTTAGCCCAAAAAGCTGTTGAAGATGGTTATAATGTTGTTCTTGCCATTGGTGGTGACGGTACTTGCAATGAGGTTGCTAAGGCTCTTATAAATACAAGAACCGCTTTGGGTATTATTCCCACAGGTTCGGGTAATGGGTTGGCAAGACATTTGGGTATTCCTATAGGTATTACTGCAGCTCTGAAATCGTTAAAGAAATCGCACATGGTTCGTGCCGATTTCTGTACTGCTAACGATATTCCTTTCTTTGTTACTTGTGGTTTTGGCTTTGATGCTCAAATAAGCGAAAAATTCTCGAAATCGAAAACCCGTGGTGGTATTACATATGTTGAGAAATCGTTAGAGGAGTATTTCAACTATACCGACGAAGAGTATATTATTGAAACTGAAAGTTCGTATAGTAAAGAGAAGGCGTTTATTATTGCTTGCGGTAATGTATCGCAATATGGGAATAATGCCTTTATTGCCCCATATGCTTCGCTAAGAGATGGTTTGATAGATGTTACAATAATTAACCATATTAAGTTTTTTGAGGTACTGCCAACTGCAATACAACTATTTACAAAAACTCTTAACAGAAACCCTTCGGTAAAAACTTTCTGTACATCAGAGGTGGTTATAACTCGTTCAAAAGCTGGTATTATGCACATTGATGGTGAGCCTATTGAGATGCCCGAAAAGATAAAAATTAAATGCCATAAGAGGGGTTTGAGAATTATGGTACCCGATATTCAGGCTGCCAACCAATTTGAAGCAGACTTTCTTAATATGTTATCTACGGTATTTGGCATTAGGATTCCGAAGAAGATATAACAAAGCAATATGATAATAAGCAAAAAGAGGGTGACCCAAAAGAAAACGGGTCACCCTCTCTTGTCTATGGGTTGAATAAAAAGAGCTATTTTTAGGCTTGTGAAGACTCCAAAACCGCAGTTTACTAATCGTAAATGAGGATTTTGGAGACAAGCATAACGACAAAAGAGCCTTTTTAGTCAGC
>JAFYRT010000069.1 GCA_017546805.1 Muribaculaceae bacterium
AATGAATTATCTGATGAATATATTTTAAAAATTCAATATAAACTTAATAGAAGACCTAGACGGAAACTCAATTTTGATACACCTAAAAATAAGTTCTTTCAATTTTTATCTTAATTTTGCACTTAGTCTTTGAAACTACCTTTAAATTATTATCAGTATTTAATATGCGGGTAACAATTAAATTTTGTAACTTTGCGACTCTTAAGAAAATTTTTAATAAACAAAAACAACCCTAATAAGCTGGGTTAAAACATAACAGATAAGAAAATGGCTAAAATAGCAGGTGCAGTAGAGGTTAATAAAGAGCGTTGCAAGGGTTGTAACCTTTGTGTTACAGCATGTCCTGCAGAGGTGCTATCACTTCACGAGAAAGAGGTGAACGATAAAGGATACCACTACGCATATATGAAAAATCCCGATAAATGTATTGGTTGTGCAAGTTGCGGATATGTATGTCCAGATGGATGTATTACCGTATATAAGGTAAAACTTTAATTACAACCGCTAAAGAGTGAAATTTATGTCAGAAGAGATAAAATTATTAAAAGGAAATGAGGCTATAGCCCACGCCGCAATAAGATATGGTGCAGATGGCTACTTTGGGTATCCTATAACTCCTCAATCGGAGATTATGGAGACTCTAATGACTTTAAAGCCTTGGGAGAGTACAGGAATGGTGGTATTGCAAGCCGAGAGTGAGGTTGCAGCCATCAATATGGTTTACGGTGGAGCAGGTTCAGGAAAGGCAGTGATGACCTCTTCTTCAAGCCCCGGTGTAAGTCTAAAACAAGAGGGAATGTCTTATTTGGCAGGTACAGAACTTCCTGCATTGATAGTAAACGTTATGCGTGGAGGTCCTGGTTTGGGAACAATCCAACCATCACAAGCAGACTACTTTCAAGCAGTAAAAGGTGGAGGTCATGGCGACTACAAAGTAATAACTCTTGCACCTTCAAGCGTTCAAGAGATGGCAGACTTTGTATATTTAGGTTTTGATCTTGCCTTTAAATACAGAAACCCTGCAATTATTCTTGCAGACGGTATCATAGGACAAATGATGGAGAAAGTCATACTTCCTCCTGTTCGTCCTCGCAGAACCGAGGAGGAGATTCGTACTCAATGCCCTTGGGCTTTGCAAGGTAAACCCAAAGGTAGGAAACCAAACATATTAACGTCTCTTGAGTTATCTCCTGCAGTAATGGAAGACAACAACTTACGTTTTCAAGCAAAATACAGAGAGATAGAGAAAAACGAGGTAAGATACGAAGCTATTGACTGCGACGATGCAGACTATATAATTGTAGCTTTTGGTTCTCTTGCCAGAATATGTTTAAAGGCACAAGAGATGGCTCGTGAAGAGGGAATTAAAGTTGGTATTTTAAGACCCATCACTCTATGGCCGTTCCCATCTGATGTTATTGCTGAATATGCGAAAAGAGTTAAAGGTATCATCTCAATTGAGTTGAATGCCGGACAAATGGTTGAAGATATTCGTTTGGCAGTAAACGGAGCTATTGATGTTAAATTCTATGGACGTTTGGGTGGAATTGTTCCAACTCCCGACGAGATATTAGAAGTAATTAAGAAAGAGTATATAAAATAATGGATATAAAAGATATTATAAAACCCGAGAATATCGTATACGAGAAACCTCGTTTGATGAACGATAACCCAATGCACTACTGCCCCGGCTGTAGTCATGGTGTTGTTCACAAAATTGTAGCAGAGCTTGTTGACGAAATGGGGTTGGAAGAGAAAACCATAGGTATTGCTCCTGTTGGTTGTGCAGTGTTTGCATACAACTATTTGGATATTGACTGGATTGAAGCAGCTCACGGAAGAGCTCCGGCTGTTGCAACAGCTATCAAACGTTTGAATCCTGATAAATTTGTATTCACATACCAAGGAGACGGAGACTTGGCAGCTATTGGTACTGCCGAAACTATTCATGCATGCAATAGAGGAGAAAATATTGTTATAATATTCATTAACAATGGTATATACGGAATGACAGGAGGACAGATGGCTCCCACTACACTATTGGGAATGAAAACATCAACTTGTCCTTACGGACGTACTCCTGAATTGAATGGTTTCCCTCTAAAAATTAGCAACATATTGGCACAACTCGACGGAACTTGCTATATTACTCGTCAGAGCGTACACAATGCCGCTGCTATCAGAAAAACAAAAGCTGCCATAAAAAAGGCTATTGAAAACTCAATGGCAAAAAAAGGAACTTCATTGGTGGAGGTTGTTTCAACATGTAATGCAGGTTGGAAAAAAACTCCTGATGAGGCAAATAAATGGATGGTAGAAAATATGTTTGAGAAATACCCTCTTGGTGATATAAAAAACACAGTTGATGAATAAGATGAAAAAAGAGATAATTGTTGCAGGATTTGGTGGTCAGGGAATTCTTTCGTTAGGAAAGATTTTGGCTCATGCCGGATTGATAGAGGGTAAAGAGATTACATGGATGCCCTCATACGGACCTGAACAACGTGGTGGAACGGCAAACGTTACTGTAATTTTAAGTGATGACCGCATCAGTTCTCCCGTTTTGAACTCGTATGACGTAGTGGTTGTTTTGAACCAACCATCACTCGACAGATTTGAAAAAGATGTTAAGCCCGGTGGAACAATAATATACGACAGTTATGGAATACGCCACACTCCAACTCGTAAAGATATAAACATATATCGTATAGATGCTATGGACGAAGCAATAGAGATGGGTAATGCCAGAGCTTTTAATATGTTGGTTTTGGGCGGAATCCTAAAAGTTTGTCCTGTTGTAAGTACCGAAAGTATTGTAAACAGCCTTAAAGAGTCATTAGCAGTAAGACTTCACAGTTTAATACCTGAAAACGAAAAAGCTATTCTTCACGGAATGGAGATTATTAAGGCTGAACAAGAGATTTAGATACACTTGAAAAGTTCTGTATATATGAAGATGGTGACCCAAAATTTGGGCCACCATCCTCTTTTCGGAGGTTTGAATAAAAAGAGCTATTTTTAGGCTTGCGAAGACTACAAAACCACAGTTTACTAATCGTAAATGAGGATTTTGGAGACAAGTATAACGACGAAAGAGCCTTTTGAGTCAACCTCTTCTTTATTTTATCATTATTCCATTAAATATTCTACCCGAATTTATACCTAATCGCCGAGCCGAGAAAAACTCATTATGATTTGTATATGTACAAATTGATGATAGTTGAATATTTTCAGGTATAACCCCGCAATTTATTAATTGAATACGGTTAGCCTCCCACAAATCGATGTGCCACTTTTTATATCGTTTGGCTATTATATTCATGTTAAACCCTTGTTGCGAAAAGGCTTCGTAAACTTCATCTCCCACTTCAAAAGCCTCAACTCCTATACTTGGACCGATTACTGCAACAATATTGTTTGGAGATGTTGAAAACGCATTTTGCATATAGCCAATAGTTTTTTCAACTATTCTTTGAACAGTACCACGCCAACCTGCATGTATGGCTGCTACTGCTTTATTGTTTGCATCGTATAACAACAGAGGAATACAATCGGCAGTTGATACTCCAATACACACAGATGAGACAGAGGTAATTATTGCATCAACACCATATAGTTTTTGTATTTGCTCTGTTTTGTTTAGTGAAAGGAATTCTTCATCAATATCTATAATATTAGTTTCATGTGTCTGACGAGGTAAAATAAGATTATCATCTTTTATATTCAGTTCCTCACATAACTCCTTTCGACATGCAGAGACATGCTCTGCACTATCTCCACAATAGTGTGTTATATTAAACTTTTCATAACTACCCTCTCCTCCTCCTCGTTTTGTTGAAAAGGCAATTACATTGTCAGATATATTGTATTTAAGTAAATCCATCTCTAATCCACTTTTTCAAGTAGCACTTCGGGCTGTTGCTGAATATAATTTATTATATGCGATTCTGTCTCTGAATTTATTGAACGAATAACAATATTCACTCGATATGAAGGATTGGTATCACTTCCAAACTTTTCTGCACTATAACTAATCAAACGACCATTCGAACAAGAGACCTCGTCGTTTATGCTCTTAATATTTGAATATAGAGATGTTGAGTATTGTATTGAAAGAGTGTGTATTCCTATCTTTTTAAAGATAAATGGAAAAAGTTCCAATCCTAAAAGAGTTAATACCGCAGTTACAATTCCTATCGAGTACATTCCACTACCAACAGCCAAACCAATACCTGCCGTTGCCCATAACCCTGCCGCGGTTGTAAGACCTCTTACTATATGTTTCTGCAATATAATTGTTCCTGCTCCAATAAATCCTATTCCGCTTACAACTTGAGCTGCGATGCGTGCGGGATCATACCTGACTGCATCATAACCTACAAAATCTTCAAAACCATATTGCGAAATTATCATCATCAATGCACTACCCACAGAGACAAGAATATGTGTTCTAAAACCTGCATCTTTTGCCCTGTATGTACGGTCGAGTCCAATTATTGCTCCCAAAACAAAAGCAACTGATAAACGGAGTGTAAACTCCCAAAACTTAGGATGAAGTTCCATAATTATAATCTTTTTATTGGAATATTGCGAATATACTATTTTATCTGATAAAACTATAATTTATTTCAATTGTTCTTAAGGTAAGTTCTATAAATTAAAAGAAAAGAAATCATTAATAAATTTATGTAACACTCTTTTATGGTTTTGACAAGGATAAAAAGTATGTAGTAGAGTCTATTGTTTTATACAAATTTTCAAATAAAAACTTTTAATAATGGGAAAAGAAAAATCGGAAAGAATTCAAACTTCAATATTAAGCGAAGTTGAAAAGAGTGCACTTGTTTGGTTAGCAAACCGACAACCTCGATGGGTAACATCAGACATGTTGACTTTCGTTGGTGTTATTGGCGCTGTTATTTGCGCTATTGGGTATGCTCTATCAAAATATAATTTAATGTGGTTGTGGTTGTCATCCTTTGGTCTTGTGGTTAATTGGTATGGCGATAGTTTGGACGGAACTCTCGCTCGCACAAGAAATGCACAACGACCTGTTTACGGATTTTTCATAGATCACTCATTAGATGCCATCACTATTTGCATCATGTGCATTGGTGCGGGATTTTCGCCTGTATTCAGAATGGAGATTGCAATGCTTCTTTTGATAGGTTATTTGGTTCTATCGGTATACACATATATCTGCACCATAATAAAAGATGAGTTTCGTTTAACATACGGAGGAGTGTTTGGACCAACCGAACTACGTTTGGTGATAATTATTTTAAATACTATTGTAATGTATACCAATTGGATAGAGATAAATTTTAAGTTTTACCACTACATATTTGGCATATATGATATAGTTGGCATACTGCTGGCTTCATCTCTGTTTGGAATGTGGTTGCAACAATTCTTGAAAGACCGCAAAACATTAGATGAAAAAGATCCTAAAAAAACAAGTAATTTAATTGATTAAACGGTGTATATAAGGTATATATTTACAAAGTATATAAAGTTTGTTATAACAAGATTGTTAGGAACAGGGGTAGATACTCTTGTCTTGTGGATATGTTCTGACTTTATTTTTTCATCGTCATATTATGGCGTTAATATAGTATCTCCAACCATATCATTTGAGTTTGCAGTAATGAGCAACTTTATATGCTCATATTATTGGATATGGCGTAGCAATAGAATCGCTAAAGATACGAAATCTGTTTGGCGTAAATTTTTAATATTCAATATCTCTGCCATTGCAGGTTTTTTAATAAAAATGGGATTTCTTCTGTTGTTTGAAGCAATATTCGGTTGGGATGTGATTGTGTGTAATTTAGTTGCTCTGTTAATATCGGGGATACTAAACTTTTGCGTTGATATTCTGATATTTAAGATTGCAGTATAAAATTTCGTTTGTGGTTTTTAGTAAATAACATCTACAACTCATAAAAATATCTATATTAATTATTATCTTCGCATTTAGAAGATGTTTTAATTACACTATGGCAAGCAAAATAAAAGTTCAGGTTTTAGGTCTATCATTCAGCAACAGCCGCGGAGAGAATATTCCATATATTGTTATTATTGGTAAACCTGAAGACAAGATAAGAATTCCCATTATTATAGGAGCAAGCGAGGCTCAATCAATAGCAATTGCACTTGAAAAGGTCCCGGCACCTCGTCCCCTGTCTCACGATATCTTTGCAACACTATCAAGGGAATTTAATGTAGAAGTGAGCGAAGTTATTATTTATGAATACAGCGAAGGGGTATTTCTCGCCAAATTGGTATGCAAAAATGAGATAAGCGTAAAAGAGATTGAATGCAGACCTTCTGACGGAATAGCCATTGCGTTGAGAATGAACATTCCTATCTACACCTACCAACATATTTTTGACGAAGCAGGCGTAAGCATTGAGGATAAAAAGGCTGCTCAACAAAAAAGAAAGATAGAGAAAGAGGAGGAGGAAGAGAAAAAGCCTATTGAAGAACTCAATATTAAACAGCTTCAAAAACGGCTTAAAAAGGCTATTGACACAGAAAATTACGAATTGGCATCGCAAATTAACGAGCGCATTAAAACATTAAGTAATAAATTATAAATAATTTGTAAGTCACTTTCGAAAGATACTTGCACTCGCGGTAAAATATTCATGCAAGCATGATATTATTTTGCTCGCTTATTCGTATATTTGCATAACAATAAACATCTTTTCAAAAGGTTAAAGGTATGCAGCTATTTTATGCTCCCGATATAGAATCAACAAATACTCTTCCCGAAGGAGAGTCGCAACACTGCGTAAAGGTTCTCAGATTAAATCAAGGCGACCAAATAAATATTACAGATGGTAAAGGAAATCTCTTTAAAGCCGAGATATGCAATCCTCATCAAAAACATTGCGAAGTGTCAATTATAGAGAAAGAGGTGTTTTCTACATCATGGGGTTGTAAAATTGAGATAGCAATTGCTCCTACAAAAAATATAGACCGCATAGAATGGTTTACCGAGAAATGCGTTGAGATGGGAATTGATGCTATTATCCCTATCAATTGCAGATACTCCGAGCGTAAAGAGATTAAGACTGAGAGAATTGAAAAAGTTATAGTATCTGCAATGAAGCAGTCTCTTAAATTTACAAAGCCAATGCTCTCAGAAATGATAAAGTTCAACGAATTGGTAAAACGTCCTTTTGATGGAGATAAGTATATAGCTCACTGCCACGAAGGAGAGAAAGAGCTATTAAGAGATGTATACAAAAAAGGAGCAAACTGTTTGATTTTAATTGGTCCAGAAGGAGATTTCAGTGAAGAGGAGGTTGCACTTGCCATTGAAAACGGATTCAAACCTATTTCGCTTGGACAAAGTCGCTTACGCACCGAAACTGCGGGTATGGTTGCATGTAGTACTATTCAGATAATTAACCAATAAACACAATATATCTATGTATTTAGATCTTGATAAACTTAAACACACCACATCTGGACAATTCTTTTTGTTTGCCGGACCTTGTGTTATTGAAGGTGAAGATATGGCAATGGAGATTGCTGAAAAATGTGTGGAGATTACAAATAAACTAAAAATACCTTACGTTTTTAAAGGTTCATTCAAAAAGGCGAACCGTTCGAGAATTGACTCTTTTACAGGTATTGGAGATATTAAGGCATTGGAGATATTGAAAAAGGTTGGAGAAAAATTCGATATACCTGTTGTTACAGATATTCACTCTGTTGAAGATGCCGAAATGGCAGCTCCATATGTTGATGTTTTGCAAATTCCTGCTTTTTTGTGCCGACAAACAGACTTGTTGGTTGCTGCGGCAAAAACAGGTAAAGCTGTAAACATAAAAAAAGGACAATTCCTATCGCCTCAAGCAATGGGTTTTGCGGCTCAAAAAATTGTTGATGCAGGAAACAACAAAGTTGCTCTTACTGATAGGGGTACAACTTTCGGGTACTATGACTTGATTGTTGATTACAGAGCAATTCCAGAGATGCAAAAATTCGGATTCCCTGTTATATTGGATGTTACACACTCTTTGCAACAACCAAACAGCACCGAAGGTGTTACCGGAGGTATGCCTCAAATGATTGAGACAATTGCAAGAGCCGGTGTTGCTGCCGGTGTCGACGGATTGTTTATGGAGACACATCAAAACCCATCGGTTGCAAAATCTGACGGAGCAAATATGTTGAAATTGGATTTAATGGAAAATCTTCTTACAAGACTTGCGGCTATTAGAGAAACCATAAATAGGTTTTAATCCTAATTAAGACAATGAATTCAAAGACATCTCCACATATTTTAGGAACAGCACCAATTGGTAAGTTATTGGCAGAATATTCTATTCCTGCCATTATTGGTATGACAGTAACATCACTTTACCATGCTATCGACAGTGTTTTTATTGGTAAAGGTGTTGGTGCATACGCTTTATCAGGTGTAGGTGTTACCCTGCCACTGATGAACTTGGTTATTGCTTTTTGTATGCTTATATCAATTGGTGGAGCAACCATATCTTCGATTTACATGGGGCAAAAAGATATGGAGCGTACTACTGCAGTTTTACATAACGTTACAATACTTTTAATATTAGTTGGTATTGGTGTTTCGGTATGTACCATACCTTTTTTAGATGAAATCCTACTCTTTTTTGGAGCTAGTGAGAGGACACTCCCATACGCTCGCGATTTCATGTATATTATATTGCTTACCAATCCAATAGCATACGTTTTTGTTGGATTGAATAACGTTATGCGTTCGACAGGATATCCTCGCAAAGCAATGTATACCGCATTGTTAAGCGTTGTGGTAAATGTTATTTTGGCTCCAATTTTCATTTTCTCTCTTGATATGGGAATCAAGGGTGCTGCATGGGCTACGGTTGCATCGCAGTTTAGCGGAATGATTTGGGTGTTACAACATTTCATCAGCAAAAAGAGCTTTATACATTTCAAAAAAGGATACTTCTCGCTACAAAACAAGATAATTAAAAGTATTCTTGCTGTTGGTCTGGCTCCATTTTTACTAAACGTTTGTGCCAGCATTATGGTAATATTCCTAAACAGTAGTTTAAAAGAGAATGGTGGAGACTTGGCTATTGGTGCATATGGCAGTATAATAAACCGAATGTTGATGCTTATAGTTATGATTGTTGCAGGACTAAACCAAGGCATGCAACCTATTTTGGGTTATAACTATGGAGCAAAACAGTTGACAAGAATGTGGAGAACTCTCTACTACGGAATATTCATTGGCTCGGTTATATCAACTTTAGGCTGGGTTATGTTTGTATTCTTCCCCGACCAAGTGGTTGAAATATTCTCGGACGATGCAACTCTAAATGCAATTGCATCAAACGGACTCACAATAACAGGTTTGTGCTTCCCTCTTGTTGGTGCACAGATTGTTATCACAAACTTTTTCCAGGCAATCGGAAAATCAAAAATTTCTATTCTGCTCTCTCTATCAAGACAGATGTTATTCTTGGTTCCCGGTATCATAATTCTTCCCTACTTCTTTGGTACTGATGGTGTTTGGATAAGCATGCCTATCTCAGATATTGCAGCATTCACATTCAGTATGATTGCATTTACTTGGATATACAAAAAAATTAAGAGAGAGAACAAAAACGTTGATTGTATTATTGAGGAGTAATATCAGCAAGTTTATCAGCTATGAATAACTTAAAAAAGATATTGAAAATTACAGGAGTATCAATTGGCTCTATTGTTGGGTTTGTATTTATTCTGTTATTGATAATTCCATTTTTTGTAAAAGAGAAAGCAGGAGATATTGTCAAGTTGGTAGCAAAAGAATTTGTTACGGCAACAGTTGATTTTTCTGATTTGAACATCAGTCTTATAAGACATTTCCCCAATGCTTCGATATCAATTGACGATTTAAATATCACAGGCTCTGCCCCATTCGAAAATATAACTTTGGTTTCTGCCAACAGAATTGAAGTTGTTGTAAACATGATGAGTTTGTTTAGCGAAGACGGTTATGAGGTAAAACATATTATATTGAATACTCCCAATGTAAATGCCATTGTAAACAGCAACGGCATTGCAAACTGGGATATAATGAAAGAGAGCGGAGAGGTTGAAGAGATTGAGAAGAGTGATGATATAAACGAAGAGGCTTCAGAAGAGGTTGAGGTTGAGATTGAGGAAACAACCGAAAGCGCTCCATTTAAATTGCAACTAAAAAAATTCTCAATTGAAAACGCAAACATCGCATACATTGATAGTGCATCAAACATGAGTTTTGGCATATCTAACTTAAACCTATCTCTTGCAGGGAATATGGAAGATTTACGCACCGACTTGTATTTAAAAACTACTATCGATAAATTAAATGCCACAATGGATGGCGTAAACTACCTAAAAGATGCAAAATTTAATGCTGATATCAAGATTGATGCAGACCTTGAAAATAGTAAATTCACACTTAAAGAGAATGTTATTGCGTTAAATGCAATAAAACTTGCCATAGATGGTTGGGCAGCCCTACCCGATAATGATATTATTGAGATGGATTTAAGTGTTAACTCATCTACAATAAAATTCAAGGATATTTTATCGATGATTCCTGCAATATATCAGAACTCATTTGAGGATTTAACAGCCACTGGAGACCTTAAGTTGAATGCTCACATTAAGGGTATTATGGCAGGAGATTATCTTCCTGAGTTTGATGTTACACTTGCCGTTAACAATGGTAAAATGGCATATGAAGGATTGCCTAAAACCATTGACGATATTACTATTAATGTAAATGCAACTCACCCTCAAGGCGATTTGGATTTGACAAAAGCAAACGCTTCGTTAGCATTTAGTATCGCCAAGAACCCATTCACCTTGTCGGCTAATATTTCTACTCCGATAAGCGATTTAAATTTCAGTGCCGGTGCAAAAGGGCTATTGAACCTTGGAATGATAAAAGAGGTTTATCCATTAGGAGATAGCATTGACATAAACGGAACATTTGATGCAGACCTTAATTTTAAAGGTAAACTTTCGGACATAGAGAAGGAGCAATACGAAAAGATTACAGGAGAAGGATTCTTGAACATCTCAGATATGCTATACAATCAGCCGGGACTTCCCGAAGTTCTGATTAATAAATTTGCAGTTACCGTAAGCACTAAATCTCTTACCATTAACGATATGAATTTAAAGATTGGCAAAAGCGATATTTCAGCTAATGGTTCGGTAAACAACTACATTGCATATCTTTTAAAAGACGAGACATTAAAAGGAACATTGAATGTAAGTTCAACAATGCTCAATCTTAACGAAATTATGGGTAGTAGCCAAGAGGAAGAAACAGCAGAGACAACTGTTTCGGCAGAAACTACCAGAGAGAATAAGTGTGAAGACGTAGTGGAGGCAGTTGAAACAGAGAGCGAAGCTCTTGAAATTCCCAAAAATTTGAACCTAACACTGAAATCATCATTCGACAAAGTTTTGTTCCAAAAAATTGTAATCGACAACCTAAAAGGAACAATAAGCGTAAAAGATGGTATAGCAAAAATGAACTCTCTTAAATTCAATGCTTTTGAAGGAAGTATTACAGCAAGCGGAGAGTTTAATACTGCAAAAATAAAAAACTGCTCTACCGTAGATTTCAGTTTTGACTTGACAAAGGCAGATTTTAAAACCACCTTTGAGCAGTTGGATATGATTAAAGAGATTGTTCCTTTATTTGAAAAGACAGGTGGTAACTACTCTGCCGATATTAAACTCAATGCTATATTGGATAAAGATTTCAATCCAGATATGAACTCTTTAACCGCAACAGGAAACATTAAGTCGAATGAGATTACTGTTAGTAATGTTGAAGCATTTAATCTTATTGCAAACAATCTTAAAACAGATGCACTAAGAGATATAAATGCCGTAAACATAAAAATTCCGTTTGAGGTTAAAGAGGGCAAAGTATACACAAAACCTTTTGACCTTAAGATAAAAGATACAAATTTCAATTTGGGTGGAGTTACAGGATTAGACCAAACCATTGATTACGATATTATTATTACACTGCCTAACGACGGTAAAGTGTCGCAATATGTAGGAAAAATTCCCGGAACAATAACAGGAACTTTCTCTAAACCCATTGTTAAATTAGACTTGACTTCAATGGCAAAGGAGGCGGCTAAAAATGCCATAGTCAATGAAATTCAAAAAGCTACAGGTAAAGATTACACCGAACAAATTGCAAAACTAAGAGAAGAGGCAAACCAAGCCGCCGATAAACTTGTTGAAGTGGCTAAAAAAGAGGGTGAGAAACTTGTTGAAAAAGCCTCAAACCCAATTGCAAAGATGGCAGCACAAGCAGCTGCCAAGAAATTGGTTGAGGAGGCAGAGAAACAGGGCGAGAAACTAAAAGCCAAAGCCGAAGATGAGATTAAAAAGTTAGAAAACCTATAAACAAATAACTCAAACATCATCAAAGTGGATAGGAAAAGGCTAATATGTTTTTTCTTATCCATTTTAGTATTGAAAAATATATGAACAGAGATAATATAGATTTTAACAACGACAAAGTTTCTACAATATTCAGGAAACTTCTTATACCAACCCTATTGGGAGCATTATCTATTTGTGCCGTAACAGCCATTGACGGTATTTTTATTGGTCATGGTGTTGGCGAGATAGGTGTTGCCGCGGTAAACATTATTGTGCCGATATATCAGATAATGGCAGGCTTTGGGTTAATGGTCGGAGTGGGATGTTCTGTTGCAACATCTATTCATCTTTCAAAGAATAAAATCAAAACGGCAAAACTAAATGTTACCCAAGCAATAACTATTGCCTCAATAGTTGTGGCATTGATAGCGTTGCTACTGATTATATTCCCAAGATTCTTTGGAATGGCATTAGGAGCATCTCCCACCCTGCTACCACAAGTTAAAGATTACATTATTTGGATTATGCCAAGTTTTGTGTTCCAGATGTGGAGTATGATTGGATTGTTTATTATCCGACTCGATGGCTCGCCAAAATATGCCATGTGGTGCAATATTATACCGGCTTCGCTAAATGTACTACTTGATTGGGTATTTATCTTTCCATTAGGAATGGGAGTTAAAGGTGCAGCCATTGCAACAAGCATCAGCATTATTTTTGGAGGACTAATGGCTTTATACTATCTCTTATTTGCTTACAAAAACATTGGTTTGACTTGGATAAAATGGAGCAAGAAAAGCATTATGCTTTCGCTACGCAATTTTGGTTACCACTGCAAAATTGGATCTTCTACTCTATTGGGCGAGCTAACATTGGCTGTGCTTGTATTTACAGGCAACCTTGTTTTTATGCACTACCTTGGCGATGCTGGTGTTGGAGCATACGGTATTGCTTGCTACTATATGCCATTCTTCTTTATGGTTGGTAATGCAATTGCGCAATCGGCTCAACCAATCATCAGCTTTAACTATGGTATTGAGCGTTGGAAAGAGATTGAAGATGCACGAAGATTATTACTTATATACTCTCTTATTGGTGGTGCTATAGTTGCAGCTCTATTCCTTTTCTTCCCCAAAGAGTTGGTGCTACTCTTTGTTGATGCCAACAGCCAAGCGGGAGAGATTGCAATTAAAGGGTTCCCCTACCTTGCATCGGGCATTATTTTCTTTATCCTAAACGTAGCTATTATTGGCTACTACCAAAGTATTGAGCAGATAAAACAAGCCACTTGGTTGGTACTTTTGAGAGGCTTTATTGTTCTTATCCCATGTTTTATTCTCCTCCCCATGCTCTTTGGCGAAATTGGCATGTGGATTGCCATGCCTGTTGCCGAGTTTATTACTCTTGGAGTGGTTGCAGTGAAGAGAGTTGTTAAAATTAGAAATTAGTTCGTGGCTATGCCACAATTAGGAATTAGAAATTAAAAAAGCATTCCTCATTCCTAATTCCTAATTGTAGCGAAGCACACTACTCGCACACCGCGCGAACAGATTGCCCGAGGCAACGGCCGCTGCTGTTCCTGCCCACGTAGCTCGAACTGAACCTCAAGTCACAGGCGCAGTAGCTATCGTTCGTGCGAAGCGAACTTGACCAGTAGAAGCCTTCACTACCTGCATCGCTGAGATCGCTACCGTAGCGAAAGCCCGCCGCAGGAAGAAAAATTGAGTTACCATTCTTCTTGCTTGTTACCTTATATCCGTTTACTCCGTTTTGAGTAGTCCAAGTCCAGGTACAGTTTGAGGCATTGCATAATTCACCTTGCTCTGCACTTGTCGGCATTCGCCATTTACCGCCCCAATTTACTCGCGCTGCATCGTCTGATAGTTCAAGTGTGGTTTTATTATCTACTGTGCCATATTCTGAATTTGTACAATATTTAGTCATTGAAGTTGGAGAACCATTACAATATTTGTAGGTGCTCCAATTATATGTTGTTTTTGGAGAAGTTTCGCCCCATGCAAAGTAATCGCCGTACTCTTCGGGAGTGTCTGCTCCTACGTTGCAGGTTGCCCATTTTACAGACAAGCCGAGGTCAATCCATTCGTGGCTGTTCTCTACTCCTTTTGTTACTTTAAAGTTTGCTTTGAATTGTGTGGCGGCTGTAATTGTTGTTGTGTAGGGATTTTCTCTTGATACTTCTACTCCATCTACTGTCCAGTTTACAAAGCTATAACCTTCGTTAGGGGTGGCGGTGAGCGTGACTTGTCCGTTATGCCCCACTTGTGTTTTTGAGGCTGTGGCGGTTCCTCCTTCGCCTGCTACTACTGTTATTTTATGCGTTACGAAGTTGGCTACATACTCTACATCTTTTGTTACGGTTATTGTGTATGTTGCCTCTTTTGATACCTCCTCTCCGTTCACTGTCCAATTAACGAAACCATAACCCTCTTGTGGTGTGGCAGTCAAGGTTACTTGTCCGTTATGCCCCACTTGGTTTTTTGAGGCTGTGGCTGTGCCGCCTTCGCCTGCTATTACTGTTATTTTATGCGTTACGAAGTTGGCTACATACTCTACATCTTTTGTTACGGTTATTGTGTATGTTGCTTCTTTTGATACTTCCTCTCCGTTTACTGTCCAATTGACAAAGCTATAACCCTCTTGTGGTGTGGCAGT
>JAFYRT010000070.1 GCA_017546805.1 Muribaculaceae bacterium
TGTCGTACCTGCAACAGACGATAGAGTCTATACTCTTGAAAGACGGATAGGTTAACGCGACATTAGGAGGTTCTTTTTGTTAATAAATGTATTTAATAGTTTACAAATTTAACCTTTAATTTCGTAAGGCAAATATAATAGAAAGACGTGGTTGAGTGTAACGAAACTACTTAATAACCGCGGGTTTTTAAACCCGTGGTGTTGTGTGTCTGAAAACTCAGCGTCTGGAGGACGCGAAACCTGTATCACTGATTCCCGTCTTTTTACGCCATTGCGTTCGCAATTTTTTAGTTTTATGGTAGGGGCGTGGCATGCTACGTCCGTAGGTTTTTTATTTTAGCGAATATTTTGTATCTTTACCCAATCAAAACCACTTGTATATTGATAAAAATGAAAAGATATATCATTTCAGTATTGTGTATTTTGTTTGCACTACCAACATTTGCACAAGACTCATTATTAGTGTTTAAAAAAGACGGCACAATAGTCTCTCTTGTGTTGGCAGATGTAGATAGCATAAAATTTAAACGAAACCCAATAGTTAATGTAAACGCAATTTCGCTTAATAGAACAGCAATAGGACTATTGCAGGGCGACAACTATACCTTGCAACCAACAATAGATTATGAAGGAGCAGTATCTCCCTCGATTGAATGGAGTTCGTCAAATACATCGGTAGCATCGGTCGATGCAAACGGAAACATCTCGGCACTGAAAAATGGTTCGGTTACAATCACAGCTAAAGCAGGCGATAAAGAGGCGCAATGTGCCATAACCGTTGTGGCAAACGGAGAGTCGGTTTACCGTCATGGATATTCCGAGTTGAACAGCTCCGATAAAGAGATATACAACTACATTCTAAAACAGATATTGGCATTTGAAGATAATTACAAAGAGTATTCCGATATCTATCACCGCGTATATCTCGATTTCTATTCGCAAGGAATAACATACATCGACCAAAACAAGGTGATGAAACTCACAAACCTAATAATAAAAGATGTTCCCGAAGCATACGTTTTGGTAAACTATATTTATCGTTACGATTATAATAACTATCAATATTACTTGAGAGTTAAAAGCTCATGCACTCCCGAGAAATATGCAAGTGAAATGGCGCAAATAAATGCCGCTTGCGACGCAATAACACAATCGGTAACACCCACCACAACCGAGTTTGAAAAGGCAAAAATAATACACGACGGATTTATCGATTGGTCTGATTACGGAGGAGTAAGCAATGCAAACTGTGGCGACATAACAGGTTCGTTTATAACTAAAAAAGCAGTGTGCGAAGGCTTCTCAAGAGCATATCTGTTGTTATGCCAAAGAGTAGGGTTGAAGTGTATATATGTAACAGGAGCAATGATGACCTCAACCGACCCCGAAACTTGGGGTAATCACGCGTGGAACGTAACCGAGGTTGATAACAATTGGTATTTGGTGGATATTACAGGTGACGGAGGATTTCCCGGACTTTGTGGATATAGCTGTTTCTTGGTTGGTACGCCTAAATTCTCGGAAGGTTACCGATATGAAAGTACAAGCGGGTCGGACGAAAATATAGGTACAGTCTCATACTCGGCAATCCCTGCAATTTCAGCAACCGAATACGAATGGGCGGGAAGACCTTAGTTGTCAGTTGTTAGTTTTTAGTTAATTAGGAATGAGGAATTAACAAACAATCGTTTCTTGATTCTGCTCATGCTCGGTAAAATTCAAGTAAACTTGTTTTACTCTCGCTTACTCGCAGAATTCCTCATTTATTAAAATAATTCCCTCTAAAATTTGGCAAAAAATAGAATATTCATTAATTTTGTCCTTTGTATGGCGAAGTTTGTTTTAAAAGATGATATTTGCTATATAATTGAGAGATAATGGCAATTTTTTTAATTAAGCTTAATTATAAACACAAAAAGTAAGAATTATGATTTATTCTCACGAAGTAGAACACATGTGTGTTGTAAAAAAAGGCCCTAATCACGGAGCCGCACCCATACCTGAAGAAGGAAAATGGGTAAAAGCTAAAGAAGTTTCTGATATTTCAGGACTTACTCACGGTATCGGATGGTGTGCACCTCAACAAGGAGCATGTAAACTAACTCTAAACGTTAAAAACGGAGTTATTCAAGAGGCATTGGTTGAGACAATCGGATGTTCAGGTATGACTCACTCTGCAGCTATGGCATCAGAGATTCTTCCTGGAAAAACAATCCTTGAGGCACTTAACACTGACCTTGTATGTGACGCAATCAACACAGCAATGCGTGAGTTGTTCCTACAAATCGTTTACGGACGCACACAATCAGCTTTCTCTGAAGGCGGTTTGATGATTGGTGCAGGTCTAGAGGATTTAGGAAAAGGACTTCGCAGCCAAGTTGGTACACTTTACGGAACACTTGCAAAAGGTTCACGTTACCTTGAGATGGCAGAAGGTTACATCAACCGTATCGCATTGGACAAAAACGATGAGATTTGCGGATACGAGTTCATCCACCTTGGAAAATTCATGGATGAAATCAAAAAAGGAACCGATGCAAACGAGGCTCTTAAAAAAGTTACCGGAACATACGGACGTTTTTCAGAAGAAGCCGGAGCAGTTAAATACATTGATCCACGTCACGAATAATATAGGAGGAAACAGACTATGATTAGAGAAGTAAAATTTGAAAGCCAAGATCGCCGTATCAACCAAATTCTTGCGGCGTTGAACGAAAACGGTATCAAAGATATCGAAGAAGCAAATGCAATTTGCGAGCAATATGGTCTTGACCCCTATATGACTTGCGAGGAGACACAACCAATCTGTTTCGAGAACGCAAAATGGGCATACGTAGTAGGTACAGCAATCGCACTTAAAAAAGGATGCAAAACAGCAGCTGAGGCAGCTGAGGCAATCGGTATCGGACTACAAGCATTCTGTATCCCCGGATCAGTAGCAGACGACCGTAAAGTAGGATTAGGACACGGTAACCTAGCAGCAATGTTGTTGCGCGAGGAGACAAAATGTTTCGCATTCCTTGCAGGACACGAGTCATTTGCAGCAGCAGAGGGAGCAATCAAAATTGCAGCAAAAGCAGACAAAGTACGTAAAGAGCCTTTGCGTTGTATCCTTAACGGACTTGGAAAAGATGCAGCACAAATCATCTCACGTATCAACGGATTTACATATGTACAAACACAATTCGACTACTATACAGGAGAATTGAAAGTAGTTCAAGAGATCGCTTACTCTGACGGACCACGTGCAAAAGTAAAATGCTACGGAGCTGACGACGTTCGCGAAGGTGTAGCAATCATGTGGAAAGAGGGCGTTGACGTATCAATCACAGGTAACTCAACAAACCCAACACGTTTCCAACACCCAGTAGCAGGAACATACAAAAAAGAGCGCGTACTTGCTGGTAAACCATATTTCTCAGTAGCATCAGGAGGAGGAACAGGAAGAACTCTTCACCCAGACAATATGGCAGCAGGACCTGCTTCATATGGTATGACAGATACAATGGGAAGAATGCATAGTGATGCACAATTCGCTGGTTCATCATCAGTACCTGCACACGTAGAAATGATGGGACTTATCGGAATGGGTAACAATCCAATGGTAGGTGCAACAGTTTCAATTGCAGTAGCAGTAGAAGAATCTTGCAAATAAAAATAGTAAAAAAGAAAGTAAAGTATATCTTACTTTCCTTTTTATCTAAAAAATCCCATTAAAATATGCTACAATAA
>JAFYRT010000071.1 GCA_017546805.1 Muribaculaceae bacterium
AATTGTTGGGCGATATTTTTAACATAGAAATCTGCAAGTTTTATACCATAAAGATATAAAATCTTGCAGATATTTCCAAATATTTATATTCTTATTTATTTGATTAATAAATATTTAATGACTTTTTAAGGGCCGACTAACAAGTGTTATTATCAGTACATACAGAGCCAAAACAAAGGCGGAACACAAAAGTTTGTCGCATTAGGAACAATTAGAAAATTTACGACTCCTATTCCCCCTCTTGCTCTTCAACAAGAATTTGCATTAAAGATTGAAGCGATAGAGAAGCAAAAGGAACTGATTAAGCAATCCATTGCCGAGGTGGAGACTCTATTCAAGAGTAGAATGGAGTTTTATTTTAGTTAGTAATTAGTAATGAGTAGTTAGTAATTATGGCTGATAATGTTATTTTAAATAAGAGTAAGGCTTTTGCTTTGAGGATTATAAAATTGTATAAATATCTTGTAGAGCAAAAGTGTGAGTATATATTATCTAAGCAATTACTGCGTTGTGGTACGAGTATTGGTGCGAATGTAAAAGAGTCTGCTTTTGCTCAGTCAAGGGCTGATTTTACGGCAAAGTTATTTATTGCACAAAAAGAGTGTGCTGAAACAGAATATTGGTTAGAGTTACTAAATGAAAGTGAGTATATAAACAAAGAAGAATTTGATAGTATATATGGTGATTGTCAGGAGTTGATGCGTTTAATTGTTGCCTCTACCAAAACTCTTCAGGGTAAAAATTAAACTACTATTTACTATCTACTATTTACTATCTGCTATCTACTAGTTAATATGAGGAATTTTGACTACTTAAAAGACTTAGAACTGAATGATTTGCATAGGTTCTGTGCAGCAGCAGAAGAGAATCAGGTAAGTAACCCTGATTTTAGTGCTATCAATGCTCGTAGAGCGTTGGAGTACATTGTGCGTTCATTATATCAAATGAAGAATATTGATATACCTGAACGAACATCGCTGTTTGAATTAATTGACGGAGAACCATTCAGAGAATTTATCGGAGATGATAAAGTAATGATGTCAGTTCACTATGTCCGCAAAGTAGGAAATAATGCAGCTCATAATGGAACGGTAGGTAAAAAAGAATCGTTCTTTTGCCTCCTCAATATATACAATGTAGTTTCAGCCATTTTGCTTAAACTTAGGATAGTTGAAAGCATTAAGCCATTTGATAAAACATTAATTCCTGAGACTCCAAAAGTTCCTGTAATAGTACCTGTAAAAGTTGATAATATTGCTCCGGCAGAAAAGATAATTGAGGTTGCAGATAAAGTAGCAGTTGAATCAACCGTACCAGTAGAGGCTTTGCCAATAGATTTAACAGAGGCTGAGACTCGTAGGTTATACATTGACTTGATGCTGAAAGAGGCAGGATGGGATATACTTGATACAAATGGTTTGATTCAACCCTCAAAGGCATGTATTGAGGTAGAATTGCAAGGAATGCCGAACGCTCATGATGTGGGTTATGCCGATTATGTGCTGTTTGGTAGCAATGGTAAACCTCTTGCTGTAATAGAAGCAAAGAGAACATCTGTATCGCCAATTAAAGGTAAACATCAAGCCGAGTTGTATGCCGATTGCTTAGAGGCTAAATATGGCGTACGTCCTGTAATATATTATACAAACGGATTCCAAACATACATTATTGATGGATTGGGTTATCTTCCACGCAAACTATTTAGTTTCCACACAGAAGATGATTTGGAACGTATGCTTCAAAAGCGTGGTAGAAAGGATATAACAGACTTTACCATCAATGACAATATAACTGACAGATACTATCAGAAAACGGCTATTAAGGCGGTTTGTGAGCATTATAACACTAAGCACCGAAAAGGTTTGCTTGTAATGGCAACAGGTACAGGTAAGACACGTGTTGCTATATCATTAGTAGATGTTTTAAAACGCAATGACTGGGTTAAAAATGTACTATTCCTTGCAGATAGAACATCATTGGTTAAACAGGCTCATAAAAACTTCGTTAAACTTCTACCAAATGAGACTAGAACTATTCTGAATGAAAGTGGTGAACGTGATTTGAATGCTCGCATTACATTCTCAACATATCAAACCATGATTAATTTCATCGATACAGAGGAAAAAACATTCTCTGTGGGAAGATTTGATTTAATCATTATAGATGAGGCACATCGTTCAATATTTGGTAAGTACGGAGCAATATTCAATTACTTTGATTCAATGCTTATTGGACTTACTGCAACTCCACGTGATGAGGTGGATAAATCTACATACGACATCTTTGAGATGGAGCAAGGTTCTCCAAACTATGCTTATGAGTTAGAAGATGCTGTATCGGATGGATACCTCGTAAATTACACAGGATTCAAGCGTGGTACAATGATTCTTAAAGAGGGAATCAAATACAACAGTTTGAGCGAGGAGGAGAAGGAACAGATGGAGAAAATATGGGAATATGAGCAAACTCGTAAGATTCTTGATTCTTCTGTTGATATGGCTGCTGATGTTTTGCCTGTGTATGGTACTCCTAAATATGTACGAGACATCAATAATAGCGAAATATTCAGTTATATTTATAATATTAACACTGTTGATGCTGTTCTTCAAGATTTAATGGAGAACGGATTGAAGGTGCAGAGTGGCGAGAGAATTGGTAAAACAATAATATTTGCATACAATCACCGTCATGCAGAACTGATTGTAGAGCGTTTCGGTATTCTATATCCAGAATATGGTCCCGATTTCTGCGTATTGATTGACAATTACGTTACATACGCACAGGATTTGATTGATAAGTTTGAGAAGCGAGATAATGAACCTCAAATTGCAGTATCAGTGGATATGCTTGACACTGGTATTGATGTACCAGATATTCTAAATTTGGTGTTCTTCAAGCCTGTAAAATCAAAAATTAAGTATATGCAGATGATTGGACGAGGAACACGCTTATCGCAAAGAGTATTTGGCGATGAGGATAAGAAAGAGTTCTACATATTTGATTGGTGCTGTAACTTCGACTATTTCGAGAAGAATCCCAATGGCTCAGAAACAAAAAGAGTTCAATCATTAACTGAGAGATTGTTCTGCTTACGAGTTGATATAGCATTTCATCTACAACATCAAAAATACCAAGAGGATGCGTTTGCAAAGAAACTTCATGATGACATTAAGACTCTGTTGAAAGAGCAGGTTGCTATGTTATCTGACTCTCATATATCAGTGAGGGCTAAATGGGAACAAGTTAGTCATTTTAAAGATGATTCTTCATGGGTATATATATCAGAACTTGATACTCTTACATTGAAGAATGAGATTTCTTCATTGCTCGCAAAGAACACATTGGATGAAAATGCCAAGAAATTTGATGTGCTTGTATTGGCAATAGAATTGGCTATGCTTGATGATGATATGAATGCTAATAAATCTATCCAAAATGTTCAGTTTGTAGCAGAGAAACTACAACAAAAGGCTTCTATCCCTCAAATTCAGGCTAAAATGGGAACTATCAAAGAGGTTCTTAATTCGGTATATTGGGAGAATGTTTCTTTGTCATGGTTAGAGAAGGTTCGTGAGGATTTAAGAGACTTGACTAAATTCCTAATTGGTGATAAAAAGAGATGGTTTATTGTAGATATTGAAGATGTTATCTCTTTTGGTGGTGAGAGCACAGGTATAGCCATGAGAGTATCTTACAAACAAAAAGTTATGGATTTTCTATCTCAAAACCGACATCTGCCTGTGTTAGACAAGATATATGGAATGGAGCAATTAACTGCTGATGATATAAAAGAACTTGAAAGAATCCTTTGGAGTGAACTTGGTAATAAGGATGATTATGACAAATATACAGCAGGAATGCCCTGTGGAGCGAATGTGGCAATGTTTATACGTTCTATCATTGGAGTAGATAGGAAAGAGGCTGTTGCGAAATTTGCTACATTTATATCTGGTTCAGAATTGAATTACGAGCAGGAGGAGTTCTTGATGACTATTATATCGTACGTATGCGAGAATGGAGATATTACCAAAGATATAGTAGTTAATGAAGCTCCATTTGATGAGAAACTATCAGTATTCAGTACATATATGCTCCCGTTGGCTAGATATATTGATAATATTCATAATGTTATTAATCCATATTCGGTAGCATAATGTTAAATTTATAATACAATATAACTTATGACAGAAAAACCAATAAATAAAACATCGTTGCTTTTTGTATGCTTGGGAAATATTTGTCGCTCACCTGCGGCAGATGCCATAATGCACAAGGTGGTAAAGGATGCGGGAGATGAAGATTTGTTCTATATCGATTCTGCAGGAACGTATGGCGGACACGCGGGGTCGTTGCCCGATCCTCGTATGCGAGCACACGGGGCAAGGAGAGGTTATGTGTTTGATCACCTTTCGCGCAGAATAAAAACAGAAGACTTCGAACGATTCGACTATATATTTGCAATGGACGATGCCAATTATGACGATTTGCGTCGTTTGGCTCCTACTATTGAGGCACGCGACAAAGTGTTGCGTATAGCCGATTATTTTGAACATTACCAAGCAGATTGTGTTTTTGATCCCTATTATGGAGGAGCAGATGGTTTTGAAAATGTTCTGAATCTTTTGGAGGATGCTTGTCAAGTTATATATAAAAAGTTAAAAGCAGGATTATTGCTTTGACCTGCAACTAAAAATTATTAACTTTGGCAGCATAAACACGATATCGATGAAGAGGCTGTATATACTATTAATAATGATATTTTCATTCTCTCTTGTTGTAAAAGCAGAGGATGTAGGCTATGTCATCCCCGATTTTGATGCAATAGAACAGGATGTGAATAATCCATCTTCGCACTATTTCTATCCTAAATTGTTTGCCCGTTTTTGCGAAGGGGATACAACTATGACTCCTGTTGAGTTGGAACGTCTCTATTATGGGTTTTCGTTTCAAGAGGATTTTGAACCTTATCGTGATGTTAAATACAACAAAGTTAAGGCAACCGATTTGTATACCAAAGAGAATCATACTCCGGAGGAGTTGGACAGAATAATACAGAATGCACTTCTTGTTCTTGCCGATTTCCCCTTTGAGTTGCGGCAGATGAAGCTTTTGTCATATGCCTATGAGCAGAAGGGAGATGCTGAGAAGTCGTATATGTGGGAGTATAAGTTGCGACAGATATTGAGTGTTATAATATCGTCAGGAGATGGACTCTCGCCCGAAACAGCATGGTATGTAATATCGTCCATTCATCCCTACGATGTAATATATTGTTATGGATTCACTCCCGTTGATTATATTTTTGTAGAGCCCATGTATGACTTTATTGAGGTTGAAAATGGCGGTGCAGACGGATATTACTTTAATGTGAGTCGATTGATAAAGGAGCATTACCGAAAACAGTAGAAAAAAGGTTGTTTTAGGCTATAAATAGCATTAAAACAATCTTTTTTGGTCAATAAATATGAATATTGTAATAAAATTTATAATTTTGGGGTGAAATTGGTATTTTGTACCTAATATGGTGTAACACCTACTAAAAACAGAAACAGTTAAGAAAATGGATATATCAGAATTGAGTGAGCAGGAGATTGTTCGTCGTAATTCGTTAGAACAAATAAAAGCAATGGGTATAGAACCCTATCCTGCAGCAGAATACAAAGTTGATGGATATGCAACAGAGATAAAAGAAAATTTCTCTGATGATGCACCTGTACGCCAAGTCTCAATCGCAGGACGTATCATGAGTCGTCGAATAATGGGTAAAGCATCGTTCATGGAGTTGAAAGACTCTACCGGAAGAATACAAGTGTATGTATCTCGCGATGAAATCTGCCCCGACGAAAATAAAGACCTATACAACGTATTGTTCAAAAAACTTTTGGACATAGGAGACTTCATTGGAATCACCGGTTATGTATTCCGCACACAAATGGGCGAGATAACAATTCACGCTCAATCGTTGACTCTTTTGTCAAAATCGTTGCGTCCATTACCAATCGTAAAAATGAAAGATGGAGTTGCGTACGATGCATTTGACGATCCTGAGCAACGTTTCCGTCAACGTTATGTCGACTTGGTTGTAAACGAAGGAGTAAAAGATATATTTGTAAAACGCAACAAAGTATATACTTCAATGCGTGAGTATTTCAATGCACAAGGATATATGGAGGTTGAGACTCCTGTTTTGCAATCAATCCCTGGAGGAGCAGCAGCTCGTCCATTCATAACTCACCACAACGCATTGGATATACCTTTGTATTTGCGTATTGCAAACGAGCTATATTTGAAACGTTTGATAGTTGGTGGATTTGAAGGCGTATATGAGTTCTCAAAGAACTTCCGTAACGAAGGTATGGACCGCACTCACAACCCGGAGTTTACATGTATGGAAATTTATGTTTCATACAAAGACTACAATTGGATGATGGAATTTACAGAAAAGATGCTTGAAAAAATTGCTCTTGATGTAAACGGAACAACCGATGTTAAAGTCGGAGACAATATCATCAGCTTCAAAGCTCCATTTAAACGAGTGACAATGATTGAGGCAATCAAAGAGTTTACAGGAATCGATATCACAGGAATGGACGAAGATGCACTTCGCGAAACTTGTAAACAATTGCATATCGAAACCGATCCATCAATGGGTAAAGGAAAACTCATCGATGAGATTTTTGGAGAAAAATGCGAAGGCAACTATATACAACCTACATTCATTACCGACTATCCAATTGAAATGTCGCCACTAACTAAAAAACACAGAAACAATCCTGAATTGACAGAGCGTTTTGAGTTGATGGTAAACGGTAAAGAGTTATGTAATGCATATTCAGAGTTGAACGACCCAATTGATCAACGCTATCGCTTTGAGGAGCAATTGCGATTATCGGAGAAGGGGGACGATGAAGCAATGTTTATCGATGCCGATTTCTTACGCGCTCTTGAATACGGAATGCCTCCTACATCAGGAATGGGAATAGGAATGGATCGTCTTGTAATGTTGATGACAGGACAAACAACAATACAAGAGGTATTGTTCTTCCCACAAATGCGTCCCGAGAAAAGAGTGAAAAAAGAAGAAGAAGCTGCAGAATAACAAAAAACAATAAAGATAATGGAGTTACCTGGCAAAGTAGCCATAATTGGAGGAGGAACTTGGGCAACAGCAATTGCAAAGTTGGTGCTTACAAACGTTGAGGAGATAAATTGGTATATGAGACGCAAGGATCGTATAGCAGATTTCAAACGTTTGGGCCGCAACCCTGTTTATCTGTCGAGTGTGAAATTCGATATAAACAGAATATACTTTACAAGTAATCTTAACGAGGTAATAAAGAAATCAGACACATTGATTTTTGTAACACCCTCACCCTTTATAAAAACTCACCTCAAAAAGTTGAGAACATCATTAGAGGGTAAATTCATAGTGTCGGCAATAAAAGGAATTGTTCCCGACGAAAATATGGTTGTAACCGATTACTTGAAGGAGGTGCATAAAGTGCCGGAAGAAAATCTTGCTGTAGTGGCAGGACCTTGTCATGCCGAAGAGGTTGCTTTGGAGAGGCTGTCGTACTTGACAGTTGGATGCTCTGACTTGCAAAAAGCAGAGGATATGGCAAAAATGCTTGCCAATCGCTTCTTGATTGCAAAAACATCAAAAGACGTAGTTGGTATAGAGTATGCAGCAGTATTGAAAAACGTATATGCAGTAGCTGCAGGAATTTGCCACGGACTTAAAATGGGCGACAACTTTAAGGCAGTTCTTGTATCGAGTGCAACTCGCGAAGCAGAACGTTTCCTTAATGCAGTAAAACCAATGCCCGAGCGAGAAATATGCAAATCGGTATATCTTGGCGATTTGTTGGTAACAGCTTATTCTCATTTCAGTCGTAACCACACCTTTGGAACAATGATAGGAAAAGGCTATTCGGTTAAGACTGCACAAATAGAGATGGAGATGATTGCCGAAGGCTACTACGGAACAAAATGTATGCACGAGATAAACGAGCGTTATAATGTAAACATGCCAATCCTCGAAGCTGTATACAATATATTATATAATAGAATGCCTGTCTATTCGGTAATCAATCAACTAACACAAGAGTTAGAGTAAAAGAATATATATTATATATATCGTATATAAAAATACCATCCATGATTCATGGATGGTATTTTTGTTATGAGATAGATTAATCTATTTATCTTCTGTTTTAACTTCTTTATTCTTTTTATTGGGAATAATAAGATTTAGAATAACTCCCACTAAGGCGGCTAAACCAATACCGCTAATAGTGATTGAACCAAAAATCAATTCGGCGCCACCAATTCCGAGAGTAAGAATAAGCGAAGCAATAATCAGGTTGCGAGTATCGCCCAAGTCAACTCTGTTTTTAATAAGGTTGTTAATGCCAACTGCTGCAATAGTTCCAAACAAGAGTAACATGATGCCTCCCAATACAGCACTTGGTATGGTTTTTAAAAGAGCACTCACTTTGCCCAATACTGAAAAAGCTATTCCAAAAACAGCAGCAATGCGAATAACGGCAGGGTCGGCAATCTTTGTAAGAGAGATGGCCCCGGTTACTTCAGAGTAAGTGGTTACTGGAGGACCACCTATTAAAGATGCTGCAATACAAGCAGCACCATCGCCAAGCATTGTGCGATGTAGACCTGGATCTTTAACAAAATCTTTACCTGTAACCTCGTTTATGGCATATACATCCCCAATATGTTCAATAACGGGAGCAATAGCAACAGGAATCATAAAAATGATAGCCTCCCAACAAAATTCGGGTTTAACAAATGCAGGCCAAGCAAACCAAGGAGCATTGGCGACAGGGGTGAAATCGATAAGCCCCATAAAGATAGCGGTGAGATATCCTACGATAATTCCCGAAAAGATGGGAATTAATTTAAGCAGACCTTTTGCAAATAGCGAAACAACTACAGTAGTTGTTAGTGCAACAAGAGCAATAATCCAATTGCTTTTAGCCATATCAACACCGGTTCCTGCAAGAGACAAACCAATAAGCATAATAACGGGACCCACCACAACAGGAGGAAAGAGGCGAGAAATAAAATCTATGCCTCGGAGTTTAATCAGTAAACTCATCAAACCATATACGGCACCAACTGCAATAAGTCCGCACAATGTGCCAGGGAGACCAAAAAGTTCGGTTGCTTTAATAATTGGAGCAATAAAGGCAAAACTACTACCTAAGAAAATGGGAACTTTACCTTTGGTGATAGCATGAAAAATAAAAGTACCCAATCCTGCAGTAAAAAGAGCAACCGATGGATCCATTCCAACCAAAAGAGGTACGAGCACAGTCGCTCCAAAAGCAACAAATAAAAATTGTGCGCCAACAACGCTCTTCTGTATAAAACCAAGTTTTTTGTTGTTATTCATAATGTGATAAAATAAGTATATTGCAAAAATAATTATTCTGTCAATATAAAAAGTAATATTATTAAAAATATATACTACATTTGTACATATAATTAAACACAATTTTTATGGCATTACATATAATAGATCACCCATTGGTGCAGCATAAATTAAGTCTTATGCGTAATAAAGAGACTTCAACCATGAAGTTTCGTGAACTATTAAAAGAAATTTCGTTATTGATGGGATATGAAGTTACTCGAGACATACCTATAGTATACGAAGAGATAGAAACACCACTAATGAAAATGCAAGCTCCTAAAATAGCTGGTAAGAAGGTGGTGATAGCACCAATATTGAGAGCAGGATTAGGAATGGTAGATGGAATGATTCAATTAATACCTTCTGCACGAGTAGGACATATAGGTCTGTATCGCGACGAGGAGACATGCGCTCCGGTATTCTATTATTATAAGATGCCTAAAGATAAAGATCGTGTAGTAATACTAACAGATCCTATGCTTGCAACGGGAGGTAGTGCGTGCGATGCAATAGAAAGATTGAAGAAAGATGGATTTAAAGATATAAAAATGATGGCGCTTGTTGCGTCGCCTCAAGGATTAAATGCGGTAATGGATAAACACCCCGATGTTGATGTCTATTTAGCATCACTCGATGAAGGATTAAATGACCGAAATTATATTCTTCCGGGGTTGGGTGACGCAGGAGATAGAATTTTCGGAACAAAATAGAGACGTTTCGAAAAAAAATAGCACAAAATTGGCCCGAAAGAAGCAAAACCTATTTCGGGCTAATTTATGAGAAAACAGAAGTCGCTACAAAAACACCCAAAAAAGTTCAAAAAAAAGACGAAAAATTATTTCACTGATTTATAGTCACTTCGCTAAAAAGTGAAAATTTTTCTTGAAAAAAGTCATTAAAAAATTTGGTGGGTAAGAAAAGTTGTACTACTTTTGTATCCGCTTTCGGGAACGAACTGAGAGCAACAACAAAAAGAGATCATTGAATATTTGAAAAAGACAAAGTAGTACGAGACGAGTAAAAAAATAAAAACGTCAACGTCAATAAACTTAGGTTTAAATTGAGCATCGGATCAGG
>JAFYRT010000072.1 GCA_017546805.1 Muribaculaceae bacterium
CTCACCTACTCTGTCTCCGCTATTAATTACTGTTCCGTTTTGTTTTACGGTAACTGTTCCGCCTGTTGTTTGGTTTACTGTTATTGCGTAACGTGTTGCAAAGTTTGCTTTAAGTGTTACTGCTTCTGCTCCTGAATAGGTGTATGTTGCATCAGTTGATACTACTGTTCCGTTAATTGTCCAATTTACAAATACATTGTCATCGTTAGCCGCTACTGCTTTTACTGTTACCATCTCGCCTGTTACTATTGATGATTCTGATGTTGCAGGTGATATGATTGTTGCATAGCCTTTTGATGCATCGTTTGTTGCTACTTTTACTTCGCGTGGGTCAACCGGTTTGAATTGGAAGTTTGCTACATACTCTCTTGTCTCGGTTACCGCTGTTGTTGTGTAAACTGCATCGGTTGAAACCACTGCTCCGTTCAATGTCCAGCTTACAAACTCGTATCCTGCTTCGGGGACTGCTGTTAGTGTTGCTGTATCTGTTCCGTCTGATGAGCAAGTTTTTGTTGTTACTCCTTCTGTTCCGATATATACGCTACCCATTGTTGTATTTGCTGATGATACTGATACTTTGAATGCATCGACATAGAACAAGAAGTCAAGATATCCTCCCTCTGTGAAACCTGTTTGACATGCTGATGATGGGCTCTCTCCTACCAACGATCTGATTACGAATACATCGCCAGGTGCTAAGTCGCTTGGCACTGTGATTGGAAATGTAACTGTATTGCCAGACACTGACAAGCCTGCTTGTGTCATTGCTGATATTGGTTGACCGCTTGGCCATGTTCCATCGTATGTTCCGTAGATTTGTGATGCTTCTGAACCTTTGATTTGATAGATTGTTATATCGCCCCAGTTAATAACGTATGTTAGGTTTAGGTTGAATGTTGCTCCTGGATTAACAACCATAGGATCTGTTACTCCTTTTTGTCCTTGTGCTGCCAAACCGCCCAATACCATTGCTCCATTTTCAATTCCGTTTCCGTTTGAAATTACTGCCGCTGACACGAAAGATGTGTTTCCTACTGCATTATATGTAGGTTTACATACTTGTGCATTGTAAAGATCAATGATTTTTGTGTCTGCAAATACTGCAACATATGCTTTGTCTCCCTCCACGTTATTGGTAAATGATGGATTTGTTGAGATATCAACTCCGTCTAAGGTCCATTTCACAAATTTGAATCCTTCGTTAGCTGTTGCTGTGATAGTTACAGGACCCTCTTTTGTTACTGATGTTTGTCCGTCAACGGTTACAACTCCTCCGTCAGCAGGGCTTGCTGACACAGAGATTGTACGCATTGGTGCATTTGCTGATGCTATTGCCTCCAATTCCCAAGTTGCTTTCAAAGATGAAGGTGCGTCACAGAATGGATAATTTACTCCATTTACATTCTCAACTTTGAAATATTGAGAGCCATTCATAATGTAGTATGTTCCGTTTCCGTTATCTACAAATGTAAGTGCTGTTCCTGTTGATGTCAATGCATCCACGTTCCATTGTTGACATACAATGTTGTATCCGCTTTTTGTACGTAATACGTAGTTTGAACCTGATGCTGAAATTGAGAAGATTTGATCGTCACTCTCTGCATAAGCAACTACGTTAACTCCTCCGTTTGGTCCTGAGGTGTGTGCTTGATAGTTTCCTGCATTAAGGTAATATCCTGTACCGGTATCCTTAATACGATACTCTTTTGTAGTATCGATTGCTGCCATTGATGTAGCGACCATTGCCACCATCATCAAAGATAAAAGTAATAGTTTTTTCATAAGGTTAATTTATTAGTTAGTTATTGTTATTCGTATTTATATCTGCAAATATATTTGTTAAATATTAAAAAAACAAGAAAGGAGAGGATTTTTTTCCTCTCCCTTAGATTATTTAACTTTACAATTACTCTTTTTTAATTAGCAACATCCTGGTTTTTCCAACAAACGGAACATATTTTTCTTATATGCTTCAACTCCAGGTTGGTTGAAAGGATTTACTCCCAATGTGTATCCGCTGATTGCGCATGCTACTTCAAAGAAGTAAATCAATGCTCCCAAACAGTTTTCACGAACTGCTGGGATTACAATGCGAATATTGGGTACTCCTCCGTCAACATGAGCCATTTGAGTTCCAAGCTCTGCCATTTTGTTAACATAATCAACGCGTTTCCCTGCCAAGTAGTTCAATCCATCCAAATCTTCTTTATCGGTTGGTATTACCAATGTATTGTTTACATTCTCAACCGAGATTACTGTTTCGAAGATTGTACGCTCTCCCTCTTGTATCCATTGTCCCATTGAGTGTAGGTCTGTTGTAAAGTCAACCGATGCAGGGAAGATTCCTTTACCCTCTTTTCCTTCACTCTCTCCATAAAGTTGTTTCCACCACTCTGCCAAGTAGTGTAGTTTAGGATTGAAGTTTGCAAGAATCTCTATTTTTTTACCATCGCGATATAGTATGTTGCGCGCTGCCGCATATTGTGCTGCAACGTTTTTCTCGAATGGTGCTGTTTTGCATTGTTGCATCATGTTTTGCGCTCCTACAACAAGTACACGGATATCGAATCCTGCAACTGCGATTGGCAACAATCCTACAGGTGTTAACACTGAAAAACGTCCTCCTACGTTATCGGGAATAACGAATGTTTTGTATCCTTCGTTATCTGCCAATGTACGCAATGCTCCTTTTGATGCATCTGTAATTGCTACGATACGACGTTGTGCCTCTCCTTTTCCTACTTGTGCCTCCAATTGTTGTTTTAACAAACGGAATGCGATTGCAGGCTCTGTTGTTGTTCCTGATTTTGAGATGTTGATGATACCAAACTCTTTATCTTTCAAGAACTCTTGCATATCTGCCAAGTAGTCCTCTCCGATGTTGTGTCCTGCAAACAACACTTGTGTTTTTGCATTTTGGTCGTAACAAGAGAATGTGCTTGACAATGCATCGATTACTGCTTTTGCTCCAAGGTAGCTTCCGCCAATTCCGATTACCACTACAAAGCGACAACGACGACGCAAGTTGATTGCTGTTGTTTCGATGTCTGTCAAAAATTTGTGGTCAATCTCTGCGGGTAGGTTCAACCATCCCAAGAAATCGTTTCCTGCTCCACTTCCTGAATATAGAGTCTCTATTGCTTTTTCTACTTCAGGTGCTATTTTTTGAAGTTCTTCTTGTGCCGATGCTCCAAGTGCCTTCTCTAATTCTAATTTTATAGTATTCATTGTTTTTGTTTTTAAATTTTGTCCAAAATTAACTAATTTGATTTAACAATCAAAGTTTTTTGAATATCTTCGTAAAAATTTTTATTTTTTGCTATTAATGAACGGAATTCTTATCCTTTTTATAATATTAGGCTATTTCGCATTGCTTACCATTATTGCTCGCTTGTCGGCTCAAAAAGGTGGCAATGATGCCTTCTTTAGAGGTAATGGCAACTCTCCTTGGTGGTTGGTTGCCATTGGAATGATAGGCACTTCGATATCGGGTGTTACTTTTGTTTCGGTGCCAGGTATGCCAAAAGATATTGGCATGAGCTATATGCAAATGGCTATGGGTTTTGCCGTTGGTTATATTGTTATTGCGAAGGTGCTTTTGCCTCTGTACTATAAACTGAACCTTATATCTATATACAAATATCTCGAAAAAAGGTTTGGAGAAAAGAGCTACAAAACAGGAGCTGTATTTTTTATTATTTCAAAAATCACAGGTGCTGCCGCACGTCTTTTCTTGGTGGTGTTGATTTTGCAAAGCCTTGTGTTTGATAGTTTGGGGGTACCTTTTGAGGTTACAACATTCTCCATTATTGCTCTGATTTGGCTATACTCAAACAAGGGTGGCATAAGGTCGATTGTGAGAACCGATGCTCTGCAAACCATTATTCTGCTCTCTACCGCAAGTTTGATTATATACATGATTGTTTCAAAAATGGGATTGAGCATGGGGGAATGTGTTTCGCTTATTAAAGAGAGTAGCCACTCGAAAATTTTCGTATTTGATGATTGGAGTTCGAAACAGCATTTTATCAAGCAGTTTTTAAGTGGCATTTTCATTACCATCGTTATGACAGGCCTCGACCAGGATATGATGCAAAAAAACCTTACTATTAAGACTCTGAAAGAGGCTCAACGCAATATGTATATCTATGGTGCGGCTTTTATTCCTGTAAACCTGCTATTCCTTTGCATTGGCATTCTGCTTTTGGCATATGCCAACTTCTCGGGTATTGTCATTCCTGAAAAAGGAGATGAAATTTTACCTTTGCTTGCAACCTATCATTTGGGCGGGGCGGTTATGATTCTTTTCTGCATTGGTATTGTTGCCGCGGCATTTTCAAGTGCCGATTCGGCTCTGACCTCACTTACAACTTCGTTCTGTTTGGATATTGTACGTACCGACAAAATGGAGAATAATCGTGCAGAAAAGGTTAGGAAGATTTCTCATATTGGTATGGCGATTTTGTTTGCCATCATTATTATGGCTATCAGATATATGGATAGCGACAGTGTTATTGATGCCATTTACACTATTGCGGGTTATACTTATGGCCCACTGTTGGGCATGTTTGCCTTTGGTCTTATTTGCAAGGCTATGCCTAACGACAAACTTATTCCTTGGTTTGCGGTTGTCTCTCCCATTGCTTGTTTTGCCTTAAGCTACACTCTGTTGCACACCACAGGCTACAAAATGGGATACGAGCTTTTAATGCTTAACGCCTCTATCACCTTTATTCTATTGTGGATTTCGAGTAAAAAAAGTTGTTAGTCGTTAGTTTTTAGTTGTTAGCAATAAACATATCTTAAGAGGAGAGAATTCTGTATCACTTTTTTTATTATAAAATTGCTCTAACAACTAACGACTAAATTATTAGCCTCATTCCTAATTTCTAATTCATAACAAAGGCGACCGCTTGGTCGCCTTTGCCTTATTCTGCCTTTCCGTGACAGTTTTTATATTTCTTCCCGCTTCCACAAGGACAGGGATCGTTACGTCCTATTTTTGGATCGGCTTTTATTGGTGTATGTGCCGCAGAACTTGATGCTCCTCCGCCCGATGCGGTTGCTCCCTCTTGTTGCTCAGAGAGTGAGTCTTTTTGTGTACGGTAACGGCTGTAGTCTTGACGACGCTCGGGTGCTGCCTCGCGTACCTCCTCGCCTTCGCGTACAGGAACTTTTCCTCTTAACAATATTGAGATGCTCTTACGGTTGGTTGTCTCCAACATGTCTCGGAACAATCCGAACGACTCAATCTTGTATATCAACAAAGGATCTTTTTGCTCGTAGCTTGCTGCTTGTACCGATTGACGCAATTGATCCAAATCGCGTAGATGCTCTTTCCATGACTCATCAATAATATATAGCAATATTGATTTTTGGAATTGCTTGTTGATTGATGCTCCTTCTGTTTCGTATGCCTCTTTTAGATTGCATTTTATGTTGAAAACGCGTTTACCGTCGGTTACAGGAATCATTATGTCTTCGTAACGGTTACCCTCTTTCTCGTAGATTTGTTTGATTACGGGATAGGTGGTTGATGCCATTACTGCTTGTTTGCGATTGAAAGCATCGATTACTGCATCATAGAGTTTATCGGTAAGAGTTTGTTTTTTCTCTTTACTGAAGGTTGCTTCGTCGAATGGCAACTCTACGGCAAATATCTTCATTGCATCTTCTTGCAATGATTGATAGTCGGAATTTGACACATGAATATCCACTGTTGTTGCTACACAATCTGCTATCATGTTCATTATGTCTATTCCAATTCTCTCGCCCATCAAAGCGTGACGGCGTTTTGAATATACCAACTCGCGTTGAGAGTTCATCACATCGTCATATTCCAATAGACGTTTACGGATTCCGAAGTTGTTCTCTTCTACTTTGCGTTGCGCCTTTTCGATTGAACGCGATACCATGCTGTGTTGTATCATCTCGCCCTCCTCGAATCCAAGGCGATCCATTACTTTTACTATTCTCTCTGACGAGAACAAACGCATTAGGTTATCTTCCAACGATACGAAGAATACTGATGAACCCGGGTCTCCTTGACGTCCTGAACGTCCACGCAACTGACGGTCGACACGACGTGACTCGTGACGCTCGGTACCGATGATTGCCAATCCACCTGCATCTTTTACTGCAGCAGATAGTTTGATGTCGGTTCCACGACCTGCCATGTTGGTTGCAATGGTTACGGTTCCGCGTTGTCCTGCTTGCGCAACTATATCTGCCTCTTTTTGGTGTAATTTGGCATTCAATACGTTATGTTCTATACGACGTATCTTCAACATACGGCTCAACAACTCAGAGATTTCAACTGATGTTGTTCCCACCAATACAGGACGTCCTGCAGCAACCAACGACTCTATCTCGGCAATTACGGCATTGTATTTCTCACGTTTTGTCTTGTATACTCTGTCGTCTATATCATCACGTAATATTGGACGGTTGGTTGGAATGGTTATCACATCCAATTTGTAGATATCCCAAAACTCTCCTGCCTCTGTCTCGGCTGTACCTGTCATACCTGCCAACTTGTGATACATGCGGAAGTAGTTTTGTAGTGTGATGGTTGCAAAGGTTTGTGTTGCCGCCTCAACGGTTACTCGCTCTTTTGCCTCGATTGCTTGGTGTAATCCGTCTGAGTAACGACGTCCCTCCATTATACGTCCTGTTTGCTCGTCAACAATTTTTACTTTGTTGTCGATTACAACATACTCTTCGTCTTTATTAAACAAGGCATATGCTTTCAATAGTTGGTGTACAGTGTGTGTACGCTCTTGTTTGATTGCATAGTCTTGAAGTATGGCATCTTTTTTATCTTGTTTCTCCTCTGCCGATATGTTCTCGTTATCCAAATCTGAGATTTGAGAACCGACATCGGGCAATACGAAGAAGTTGGGATCGTCCATATTCTTTGAGATGATATCCAAACCTTTATCGGTTAAGTCAACACTGTGGTTCTTCTCATCAATTACAAAGAACAAGGGGTCGGTTACTACGTGCATTTGACGGTTGTTCTCTTGCATATAGAATGCTTCGGTCTCCAACATCAATGCTTTTACTCCCGGTTCACTCAAGAATTTGATTAATGGTGTGTTTTTGGGCAATGCTTTGTAGCAACGGAATAGTAACAATCCACCCTCGCGACGCTCCTCTTTATCGGTTGATGCTATTTTTTTACGTGCATCTGCCAACAGTTGGTTTGCAAGTGTGCGTTGCGCACGGTACAACTCTTCTACTTTTGGACAGAATTGTTCAAATAGTTGATCTTCTCCTTTGGGTACGGGTCCTGATATAATCAATGGTGTTCTCGCATCGTCAATCAATACCGAGTCAACCTCATCGACTATAGCATAATTATGTGCTCGTTGCACCAAATCTTGTGGCGATATTGCCATGTTATCACGCAAGTAGTCGAAACCAAACTCGTTGTTTGTTCCGAAGGTAATATCTGCGTTATATGCTTTGCGACGCTCGTCTGAATTGGGCTTGTATTTATCGATACAATCGACCGATAGTCCATGGAACATGTATAAGGGTCCCATCCACTCCGAGTCACGTTTTGCCAAATAGTCGTTGACTGTTACAACGTGTACTCCGTTTCGTGTCAATGCATTTAAGAATACGGGAAGGGTTGCCACCAATGTTTTTCCCTCTCCTGTCGCCATCTCGGCAATTTTTCCTTTATGCAACACTACTCCTCCGAATAGCTGAACATCGTAGTGTACCATATCCCATTTTACCTCGTTTCCTCCGGCTATCCAATGGTTGGTATAGATTGCTTTGTCCCCTTCGATACGAACGAAGTCTCTTCCTTCGGCTGCCAATGTTCGGTCGAAGTCGGTTGCTGTTACCACAACCTCTTCATTCTCAGCAAAACGACGTGCTGTGTCTTTCACTACTGCATATACCGTAGGCATTACTTCGTTTAGTTTTGCCTCAAATTTATCGAGTATTGTCTTCTCTAATTTGTCTATTTCGTTCCAATACCCCTCGCGTTTTTCGTATGGGAGCTTCTCTACATCTTCTTTTAGTTGTGCTATTCGCTCTTTTTCTGACTTGACTGCATCTTGAAGCTCTTGTTTTATATCGTCTATTTTGGTACGCAACTCGTCGTTAGTGAGTGGTTTTATCTTCTCATATGCAGCCTTTATGGTCTCTACATATGGTTGTATCTCACGCATATCGCGTTGCGACTTGTTTCCAAATATCTTTTTTAATATATCGTTAAATCCCATTTTATTTATGTTTATTGCGTTTGTTTATTTTATTGTTTCTTTAATATTATCGGATACGATTTTGATGCACTCGGGGCTCGTATTCTGATTGCCCTGCATACTGTGGGTGCCACTGCCGTTGCATCGATTGGCGATAACACTCTCATTGGTGTCACATCCTTTCCGATAAAGATTAAAGGCGATGGTACGGCATTGTATTGTACATATTCGTTCTCTTTTTTCTTATCTTCGTAATTTATCTCCCATCCGGGTTTTATCTCCAATACTATATCTCCGGAATATTGACGATTGTATCTTCTTCGTTGTGGGGCCACTGCCACTATGTCGCCATGTAGTATTTGGTACGATGTGAGAGCATCTTGTACTCCCTCCATTTGCGACAGGAACTCAGCACTGTTTACCACAAACTCTTCATAGTCCAACTCCTTCTTTTTTATCAACTCACGATTCAGGTATATCTCTTTGTCGTGATAGCCCAATACCCAATCCTCGTGTCCGTACATTGCCATTAAGTAGTAGTTTAGCAATGCTGTTGCTCGACGTGGATAGAACTCGCCTGTTGGCACTCCGTATAATCCATACGGACGAGCTTCGGTTTTACTGTATCCTGTTGATGTTATGAATATGAAGGTATTGTTTAGTCCTACTGCGGAGTCGATGTGTTTTAATAGAGTCTCTAACTCCTTATCCAATCGAACATAGATATCTTGTATCTCTACTCCGTAGTCGCGAACATTAAGTTCTTTGTAGTTCCCTGCATAATAACCGATATTAAGCATGTCGGGAACTCTGTTTTTCCCTAATCGCGCTTTATCAATTATAGTACATGCTATAGAGGTTACTTCGGTATTGATTAATGCCGAACGTTTTAAGTTTTTGTATTTCTCGCCATCTTCAGAAAAGAAATATTTAAACGAAAAATCTGGTTTGTTGTAAGGTATTCCGTCATATGATGACAATGGCAATAACGGAGACCATACAAGTTTATTTATACGCGAATCTATTCCGTTTTTTATGTTATGCTCGGTTATAAACGGAGGAACCTCTTTGTAGTAGGTTGAAGTTGCCCATTTACCGTTTTCGTCGCTTACCCAAAATACTGCGTTAGCCGCATGACCTCCTGATATTATGGCTACCTCAGATGTTGGTGCCACCGAATATATCTTTGACTCTCCCGATGAGGCTGATTTCAACTCATCTGCTATTGTAGATACAGCAATTTTGCGAGGAGAGAGTTTCTCTGATGTAAAGTTTCCTAATTGATTTTTATCACTTAATATCGGATACTCCTCTTTTTTCTCTTTGTTAAATCTTGTAACTGAGGTTATGCTGTGTGTTGAGGGATGTGTTCCTGTATGAATTGTTGCCGCAGATGATGCACGAGTTATGTCGTTGAATCCATAATCTATGTTTTCATATATCGCACCGTCTTTGATTAGTCGTTTAAAACCTCCCTCTCCAAATAGATGTTGCATCATATCGATATAGTCTGTGCGAAGCTGATCGATTGTTATTCCTACAACCAATTTGGGCATATCAGCACTCCTCTCCTGCGACTGCATAGAGGTTGAGAATATCAATAATATCAATGGTGCTAAAAACCTATTCATCTATCTGTTTATGTTTTCGGCGACGTTCTACTGCCAAATATGTTATTGTTCTTAATAATAGTGTTGCAACCAACACAACTGCCACTGTTCCTACCTCTTGCCTTATGAATATTATTGCAAGAAAGAAAAGTAACAAGAGTGCAAAGTTAATAAAATGATAACAATATAGAAACTTTTGTGCTTTTCTTATCCAAATAAGTGGTATCATCACCAACCATATAGGGTGTAACCACATTGCATTTATATTTGCCGATACTGCCGGATGCTCCGAAAACAGCAACAAAAAATATATCACAATACCCAACACTCCACACACAAAGAATATTATCGTGTCAACCACTTTGTTATGACGGAGTGTAATTATCTCTTTGATTGAAATTAATGCCACCACCACAAGTAAAGATATTGCAAACACCATGGGTGTTATAAATGAGAATAACCCCGGCTCTACCTCTTCTTCTCTTGCTCGCAACACCTCCTTTGGTGTTCCTGCCAACTTTTCTGTGACTCCGTTACGTTCTATTTCATAATTTTGAAATATCTGCTCGGTTATTTCAGGCAAGAACGGTTTGTCGGGTAAAGAGATATTCTCGTCTGTCTCTCCGTCGAGAATCAAATCCAAGCCAAAGGTCACCCACTTGTCTTGTTGTGTGGATTTGTGAATGAGAGTTCGATAGGTCGGCAACTCCATATCTGTTGCATCCAAACGAACCTCGCCTGTTAAACTACGGTTTATTATCTCCAACGGACGGGTTGCACAGTTATCATATAGGAATGAATATCTGTAAGTTTCGTTTTCGGGCAACATATTTATCTGCAATGCACGATAGAGATTTCGTGCCTCCTCTTGTGTCAAACATAGGGGCAACTCTCTGACACTGCTACCTCTTATGGCATACATTGTCAAAAAGTCGTGATAGTGCATAAGACCAATCATATAATCGGTCTCGCCCTTTACAAAACGATACTCAAAATATGGTTCATCAAAAGAGAAAAGCCCGTAATGATATACGCCGTTAAATCTCTTCGAGGGTATATGAATTCTGATTCCTGTGTGTCCGAACTTCTCGTATATCTGTTTCCCTTGCGAAGCCGTCAATAACGAGACAGATATTGTATCGGTCTCTGTTAAGCCTGAGTTAAATAGTGATGCCCTTGCCTCTGCTACACTGCCAAAGGAGAATACAACTATAACAAGTGCATATATGATTCTTCGCATAATTAAGCTTTGTTATGTTCTTTCCTCAACGTAGTCTTTCTGTTATCCACGCCCGATGCTCTTTGATATGGTTTCAACTCAAAATCAGACATCACCGCAATAATGTGTTCCATCACATCGGATGCAAAGTTCTCGTAATATGCCCAATCCTTATTGGCACTGAAGAAATATACCTCTAATGGCAATCCCTCTGACGATGGTGCTAAATAGCGAACCAATTTTGTAGCATTTTTTGCTGTGTCTGAATTGGTTTTGATATAGTTCTCAAGATATACTCTAAAGAGTTTTATATTGGTTATTTCGCCCCTCTCTATATCTTTTGCAGGACGATTTGCAACATAGTTTTTTATTACAGGATATTTCTCCGACAAATAGCTTATCAACTCATCACTTGCAAACTCTATGCAATATAGGTCTATCTCTATTGCACTCTTTATTCTTCGACCTTCAGACTCGCTCATCCCGCGCCAGTTTTGGAAGGAGTCATTTATTAGAGTAAGTGGTGGAATGGTTGTTATTGTATTATCGAAATTACGCACCTTTACGGTATTTAGTGTTACCTCGATTACATCTCCATCAACATTTTTTCCTGGAACTGTTATCCAATCACCGGGGCGTAGCATATCGTTATAAGATAGTTGTATTCCTGCTATCAAGCCTACAAACGAGTCTTTAAATACCAATGTAAGGATGGCTGCCGATGCTCCCAATCCTGCTACTAAGGTTCCTACTGATTGGTCTATCATTACGGCTATCATTATCAACACCCCTATGAATATCATCAGCAATTGTATTACTTGAAATATTCCTTTCAGTGAGCGATCTTTGAATCGGTCGTTACTTGTGGTAATGTCGTAGGCAAATGTTATCACACCCGACATTGTTCTCATTACCTCTGCCACGATGTACAATATACTCAGTTTTGCACAGAACTTATATGCAAACATCTCTTGTGGCAATACTTCGGGCAACATCAAATAGACGATAACCGCAGGTACTATCTTTGATACCCTGTTGGGCAATTTGCGTTCAAATAGTTTATCATCCCACTTTACTTTTGACTTTGATGCCAATTTCTTTAATGGAGATGTTATTATCCATTTTGAGATATATGCACTCAATATTGATAGTATTACAACAACCGCTCCCAATATGATTCGTGCAAGCAACTCATTATACTCTGCTGTCACACCCCACTCGGTAAGTTGTGTTTGGATATATTCGAATAGTTCTATTCCCATGATTTCTTATACTATTTTTTTATTTCAGACAATTTGAACATCTGTTCCATCATCTGCCACTTCTCGGTAGAAGATGCCCCTTCGGGTGCTTTTTGGAATGCTCCCACAAATGCCTCCCACTCGTCTTGACCAGGCATCTGAGCCAATTTGGCAAATGCCTCATCCCATGAAAAATCGACAGGTGTCTCAACTATCATAAACAGGCGGGTACCCAATATGTATATCTCCATATCGATAATTCCTATTGAGCGCAATCCTTCAGGAACAATATCCCAAATGTGTTCTGATTGATGATATTTTCTGTATTCGGCAATCTTCTCAGGGTCATTTACCAAATCCAATGTCTGACAATATCTTTTTGTCTCTTTATAATTGTTTACCTCCAAATATCCTTGCTTTTTCATAATTTCAATTGTTTTTTATTTGCGGTGCAAAAGTACCATTTTATTTACAATCTGCACATTAATAGGTTAAGTTTATTCTATGAAACGGGCATATTATAGACGTAATATGCCATATATTCGATTAAACAGCCTGCGACCCCATAAAATATTCTGGCACCTGAATAACCAAATAATTTCACGAACATTCGTCCATTCTCGCTTGTGAAAAACCATTTAAAATTGAAGATGGCCGCCGAGATGGAGAATATTCCTAATAGTGCAAATATTATTGAGGCTACAATATTCAACATTACTGTTACAATGGTTTACAAATTACTTTTCTAACAGAATTCTCCACCTCCTCGATTGTTACCACAACTGTTTCGGGGGGTAACAACTCCTCTATCTTCTCGCTCCACTCCATGAAGCATAATGCTCCGCTATAAAAATAGTCTTCGTAGCCAAGGTCATATACCTCGTCTATTTTGTTAATTCTATAGAAATCGAAGTGATATACCAACTCGCCTGTTGTATCGGAACGGTACTCGTTTACGATTGCAAACGTGGGGCTGTTGACTCCTTCGCTTATACCCAACTCCTCACAGAGGGCTTTGATGAAGGTGGTTTTTCCTGCTCCCATCTTTCCGTAAAATGCAAATACTGTTGCATCTCCCATGTTGCGGATGAACTCTCGGGCTACTTCGTTTATCTTCTCTAAAGAAGGTATCTCTAATGTTATATTCATATTGTTTCTATTTTTTTGTCAATGTTACTAATGGTATTATCATCTCCTCCATGGATATTCCGCCATGTTGGAATGTATCTTTGTAATATCCTACATAATAGTTGTAGTTATTGGGATATGCAAAGAAATCGTTTTCGGTGGCGAAAATGTATGTTGAGCTGATATTCAATGATGGTAATCCGAACCTTTCGGGATTCTTTATCTCATACACCTCTTTTTGGTTGTATCCCAACATTTTTCCGACCTTGTAACGCAAGTTGGTATTGGTGTTTTTATCGCCCACAACCTTTATTGGGTTATTTACATATATTGTTCCATGGTCGGTTGTAAGAACTATTTTGTAGCCCATATCTGCAACTCGCTTCAACAAATCCAATGTGGGAGAATGCTTAAACCACGACTCTGTCAATGAACGATATGCCGCTCCTGAAGATGCCAACTCTCGTATCATTTTAGATTCGGTACGCGCATGAGACAACATATCTATAAAGTTTATCACACACACATTCAACTGATTGTTATTCAAATTTGTAATTTTTTGCAATAGTTTTTCGGCATATCCCGAATCGTTTATTTTTGTGTATGAAAAACTATATTTTTTTCGGTATCGGTCAATTTGTGTCTGAATCAAAGGAGATTCATTTAGGTTTTTGCCCTCATCTTCATCCTCATCCACCCATAAATCGGGGAACATCTTTGCTATTTTATCAGGCATCAATCCTGAAAATATTGCATTGCGCGAGTATTGAGTTGCAGTTGGAAGGATACTGTAATAGACCTCCTCCTCGGCATAGAAATAGTCATTTAGCAATGGTTGTATTGTTTTCCATTGGTCAAGGCGGAAGTTATCTATTAGCACAAAGAATATCTTCTCTCCATTATCCAAGGCAGGAAAGAGTTTTGTTTTGAATATCTCATTACTCATCAGTGGGTGATTCTCTGTTGTTACCCAATCTTCGTAATTTTTCTTCACAAATTTCACAAACGCGGCATTTGCCTCACGCTTCTGCATCTCCAACATCGGCAATAGTTCGCTTGCAGATTGTTGCAGTTCCAACTCCCAATATACAATGCGTTTATATATATCTTCCCAATCTTCAGAGGTTCTTGCATCACCTATCTGCATCGAAAGTTTTAAGAACTCCTGTTGATAAGCATGGGTTGCTTTTTCCTGAATTATCTCACGACGATTGAGGTTCTTCTTAATTGTCAGAAGTATTTGATTGGGATTTACAGGTTTTATCAGATAGTCTGATATTTTCCTCCCTATAGCCTGTTCCATGATATTCTCCTCTTCGCTTTTGGTTATCATTACAACAGGTATGTGCGGATGCTGCTCTTTTATTTGAGAGAGTGTCTCTATCCCGCTCAATCCCGGCATGTTTTCATCCAATATTATTAAATCGAACAGTTGACTGTTGCACATATCTATGGCATCTTGCCCATTGGTTACGGTTGTAACTTCGTAACCCTTCTGCTCAAGAAAATAGATATGAGGTTTTAATATATCTATCTCATCATCTGCCCAAAGTATGGTCTCTTTTCTCATAATATTCAATCTTTTTCAAGTTCGGCAGCATCAGCGGCCATTGAACTTTCCCAGAATTTAAAATAATTTTCAAAGGTATTTCCCTGCATCAGGATTTTATAATTCTCTGAACTTATCATAACAATTTTTACACCTTCGGGTAGTGTTATTCCATCAACCGACTCAATTTTTCGGCGATACAGCGTCAACTCTCTCAAATTGTCAAAACCGCTTATTCGTAACATTCCCACTCCATTATCTGTTGATATGGATAGGTCGAAGTCTTTTATGTAGAAGCTCGTAAAATTGTATCGCGCAACCATAAACAGTATTTGGTTTGCATCGATGCTATCTGCCGAGAATACCAACAACATCTCATGCGGTGCGCTCTTATCCCATACAAATGGAATCTCCTCTTGAGCCTGACCTGTTGTGTCGGCCACGGCACCACCAACTCCCATTCGCACTTTGAATATATCCTGAGTTCCTATTCCTGAAACCACTTCACGACCCTCTTTCAATCCCGTCAACATAGCTGTTGCAAGGGGTGTAACGTCCTCTTGCGGATAGTTTTCCAACAGCTGCTTCAATACAACTTTGAAATTATCTATATCTCCCTCATTGACATAAGCCAAGGCATTAATCAACATGAATTTGGGCATTAACTTTGAAAGGGGATATTTCTCAACAAAGTTCTCATATTGGGTATGCACATCGCTATTCATTCCCGCCGTAAACGTTTCATAGACTTGCAGATATAAAGAATCTTGCACCACATCCATCTGTTTCATGTTTTCCAGATAGTTGGGGTCTTTCATCGCTTGGGCATATTTACTTTCGGGATACTCTGCCAATATTTTTCCTCTATACTCCTCTGCCTCTATTCCATTCTGTGATATCATATTCATTAGATATATGTTGTAATATGTCTCCAACATATAGTCATTCTCGGGATATTGACTCATCAAACGATCAAATATGGCCTTTGCCGCTTCAAAATCTTCAAGGTCATTCTTGAGGATTACACCCATGTTATACAATCCATCGACGATTAGTTCATCGGAGAGCGCAATCTCTTCAGGTGTGCGTGGCAATTGTTGTAGATAATATCTAGGGTCTTTGGTGTCGGTTACCGGCGCATTTAATGAATCGGCAAGTGCCTCTGCTTGAGAGAGAGAATCGGCAAGCATCTCTGCATCTTCCTCTGCATCATAATCATACTCTTCAAAGTCGGACATTGAGAAGGCTGCCTTGTTTATTCTTCGCCAATCATCCTCCAACTTACGTTTTCCCCACTTGCGTTGGAAATCGGTTTTTCCTGTGGCAATGGTTGATTTATTATAGAAATACCAACTTGAACTGCGTCCTCCAATCTGCATTCCCGGCCCCGTTGGTGCTTGTGCACCACCCATCATTGACTCTCCAAAAGCTGAATTCATGGCAGACTGATTTGCCAAATGCTCTTGTCGAGCCAACTCCTCAGCCAACAATCTCTCTTGTTCTTTTACCTCCTCTATCTTTTTATCGATGAGTTTCATTATCTCCTCCTCGGGAAGCGAAGCCACATACCTTAAACTGTCTTGTAACTCCACTGTTGATGAGTGGACTACCAAATCGTCCAACACCTCGGAGCGTTTCATAAGAACCGGATAGTTCGGATAATCTTCGCTCACCAAAGGAACTCCCTCGGCATAACAAGGTTGCGCCTTTGTATATTTGCGTTGGGCAAAATAGATATTTCCCAATGTTATCTGATTTATGGCTTTTTCTATTCCATTGCGAGTACTCTCCGCATTAGCCTTTTCATAATAATCTATTGCCTTAAGCGTGTCGCCTGCAGAGAGATGAATGTTTCCGATGGCATAATATATTTGGTCGAGATACTCTTTGTTGCGAGATGCTTTAGCCATCTTCTTCAAGCCCTTAATCACCTTTGTGGTATCGTTTGACCCCATAACCTCGGTCTGTTTAATGCGAGCATTGAATTCTGTTCGATAAACAGGATTCATAGAAATAACCTTTGAGTAGGTCTCATAAGCTTGTGGATTTTGCTCTAATTTTTGATAGAGCTGAGCCAACAGGTATGTTTGACGTATCTTTTGATACTTATCCTTTTGTGATGCAATAGATTTTTTCAGATGAGGGATTGCATCCTCATACTCTCCCTTATTTATATGATACTGAGCCGTTACCATAGAGAGATAATCCTGCATGCTTGAGGGTATGGAGTCAAGAGAAATTTTATGTTTCACATCCTCAGCCTCATACATCCAGCCCAACTCGGTATAACATCTCATAAGCCATATTTTCGACTCTTTAACCAAATCCTCCAACCATGAGAAGTGTTGAGATATGTAGTTAAATGTTGATGCAGCTTCAAGGAAATCGCCTTGATAGAACTGTGATTTTCCTATCATAAACCAAGCATTGTGAATATATGGATTGAACTCCTCTCTCTTTAGGAACTCCTTATATTTTTTATCAGATGCTTTCTTGGGATTTCGTTTGGGTTTTTTCTTTATTGAGTGTAATTGAATAGCCTTTTTGCCCTTTTCAATTGGTTTTTTGAAGTCACCTGAAGGGTTCTGCTCCTTTTCGTTCGAAAAGGCACTTACAGGATGTATGTGAACAAGTGAGGTGAAATCGTCTTGAAAATCTTTTTGCATGCTTTTCAAAGACTCCTTATAAGTTTCGTTCCCGTTAAAATAGACATTGAAACGGGTGGTAAGTCCATGATAAAAACGTGTCGCCTTTGTATTCTTTTTTGTAGAACACGCCGACGCCATGATTATAATGGCTGATACCAATAATATTTTTACTCTACTTATACTCAACTTATTGTTTTTATATTAGTTACGAAGCAATATCGTTTTTATTGTATTATTTAAGTTTTTTATACGTTCTCTTCTATGTTATGCTTTTTTGAGGGATTACCATCTTTAACACTCTTGCAAACATATATATCAGAGCCAATATAAATACTATTGTTGCACCTGTGGGCAAATTCATATATACCGACAAAAAGAGTCCTATAAATCCTCCTATCGCAGATATTGCCACCGACAAAAGCACTATTTTGTTGTAGCCCCTGTTAAATACCTCTACTGCCATTTGAGGCAATGCCATAAACGACAAAAGCAACATTATACCAATGAGCCTTACCGTAAGAACAACGGTTAGTGATATTATTGCAATTGCAAAGAACTCTATTAATCGAACCTTTACTCCCCTCATTATTGCAAAATCCCTATCAAAAGCCGTATAGAGTATCTCTTTTCGGTATATAATTGAGATTATGGAAACAAGTAACACATATATGGCATAAACAACTAAATCGCTTTTTGTTACGGTCAGTATATCGCCAAACAGAAAACCTGTAAGTCCTGCATTATAGCCCGGTGTTATATACACAAATATTATTCCCAATGCCATACCCAATGTCCACACCACTGCTATGGCAGAATCTTCTCTCACTCTGCCTCCTCGAGACAAAAGCTCTATTCCAAACGCCGAAGCAAGCGCAAATATCAGTGCAGTAAAAACAGGTGATACACCTAAATACATTCCCAAGCCCAATCCTCCGAACGAACTGTGAGTTATACCCCCTGTTATAAACAACATTCTGCGGGCAACCACATATGTTCCCACAATACCTGCCACTACAGATATCAGGGCGATTGCAATTGCCGCATTTACAAAAAACGAATAGTGAACTATCTCCATCTGCTACTGTTTGATACGTCGTTCTGAAACCACCAACAAAACCTCATCTCTGATTTGTTCGGGCAACTCAATATCTCTCAGGCACAAACTTCGAACCCAGCCTGCAACCTCTTCGCTTCGGAGAGTGTAAAACACCTCTTCAAATGCAGCAACAGCATTTTCGTCGTAAGTCTCGCAAGGAACACCTCGGTATTGATCCAACTCATAATCATTGTAATACTCTATCTCCTTGCTTACTGCTGTCAACAGAGAGTCCTTTTCGCATGTTTCATGCATTCCGCAACATTCTGCATCAGCTTTTGCCGCTTTCTGCTCCTCCTCTTTGGTTTGACGTCCTATAGTGGTATAGCGAGACAACAGAGCGGCTATTGCCCCTACAATTATAGTTGCTGTGATAATTATCCAAATTGCATTCATCGCTCTATCTCAAATCCAACTTTTAATAAATCATCCCAAAATGTAGGATACGATTTTGTAACAACCTCAGACGATTTTATTTTTAGTTTAGGATAGAGATATGATGCTATGGCAAAGGACATTGCCATGCGGTGATCGTCATAAGTATCTATCTCAACATTCTGCATCTCTTCGCATCTCTCTCCATTCCAAATCAAGGTTCCGGGAATAGAGTCATCCAACACAAAGCCCAATTTGCGCATCTCGTTCACAAGTGCCGATATTCTGTCGGTCTCCTTTATTCTCAACGACTGCAACCCGCTCATTTTAAAGTGAACGTCTTTCATTACCGCAGCAACTACCAGTGTCTGCGCCAAATCGGGAGTATCTGTAAGGTCAGCCTCATATGGTTTATTGACAAAGTTGCACTTTCTCAATCTAACAAAACCGTCGTTATACTCTGTGGCAACCCCTAACGGAGTAAAGAGTGAAGCAACTTTTGAATCGCCCTGAATGGAGCGATTATCCAATCCTGTCAAAATAACATCTGCCTCTTTTGCCAAAGCTACAAATCCATACCAATATGAGGCCGCAGACCAATCTGCCTCAACCTTGTATGGCAGAGGATTATATCTTCCCACAGGTACAGTTATCACATTGCCTTTCATTTGAGGAGCTGCACCATAAAGCGACATTAGAGAGATGGTCATTTTTATGTATGGCAACGAGATGATATCTCCTGTCAATGTCAGTTTTACCCCTTGTCGAGTATATGGCGCTATCATTAAAAGTGCCGATATGTATTGCGAGCTGACTCCTCCTGATAGTTCTATTTCACCTCCTTGCAACTCTTTTCCTTTGATTTTCAAAGGCAGATAACCCTCATTTTCGAGATACTCTATATCGGCTCCTAACTTTCGCAATGCCTCTACCAATATCTTTATGGGACGTTGCTTCATTCGCTCCGACCCTGTCAATTCATATTCTCCCGGAAGCATAGAGAGATATGCCAACGAAAAACGTGTAGCAGTTCCTGCTGCTCCTGTATTCACCACACCCGACTGCGTGGCAAGGGCACAACGCATCATCTCCGAATCGTCACAAACTGCAACGTTCTCGGGCATTAATCTGTTTTTTGATAATTTATTTAGAAGAAGCACCCTGTTGCTTATACTTTTTGAGAATGGCAAACGTATTTCGCCATGTACCACAGATGGTGCTGTAACTTTTATATCCATACTTTACTTTTCAGATAAAACATTCTGTCCAATCTCTTTTATTGCTCCTGTTTTGGGATGCAATATCATATATGTTTGCAACTTTTTGTCAACAAACAATTTTGGGGCTAAACCAAATTTCACACCAAACTGAGTCAAATCCACCTTTTTGGTAAACAGCAAGTCTCCTTGGTATGTCAATGACATTTGAGCCTCTCCCGGAAGATTGTATATCAATGAATTCTCAGGCAATACAAAAGGAAGCCCTTTTGAATCTAATGGATAGCTTGCTCTTTTTACATTCTTTAGAGATATGTAGATAGGTTCTCCACTCAAATTATCCTTATCTACCAATCCATCTTTTTCAGAAACTCTTGCAACAACAACATCTTCGCATGCTCCTTTGGGTATCCAGCCCCTTATCACTACAGTTTTTCGTTGTGTTTGCTTTGTTCCTGTAAACATCACAGTCAATCGATTCTCTTGCTCGTCCAACTGTTGCATCATTATTTTAAGAGCCTCTCCGTCGAATTGTTGATCTGACTCTCCTGTTATAATATCCGTACGGCTCTCTCTTATTCTGTATATCTGCTTTGCCGCCAACTCTGCCATTCTTATATTAGAACCCGATAGCAACATCTCCTCGGTCAAGGCATAAGAGTAACTCTCGTCATCGAGTGGCGATGCTGTAAGTTCTGTCTCGCAATCCTTCACAACCTCACTCGCCTCCACCATAGGCTCTGCGTTTACCGCCAACAACACTCCCTCCTCGTTCAGATAGATATATGGAGTTGCTCCACTTTTTAGCTGAACGGTATATGTCGTATCATTATCAGGAACACTCGCTACCTTTGCCGAAGCAGATATAAGTTTCCAACTCTTCGAATCAGATGTCACCTTGGCGGGTATTCCAAGATATTTCTGCGAATAGTTTGCATAAGGCCCCGCTTTCAATTGGGTAAGTTCAAGCTCCACCTCAATATCTATTACCGTCTTTGGAAGAACGTAAGATATAGAATAGTCATTAAACTTTGCGGCTACCTGTTTTCCACTCTCTGCAGCATAAGCAGTCAGTGACATCATTATCAATGCTGTGACTAATATTTTTTTCATATTTTATTGTATGTATGTAATTTCTTAAATGCTCGTCCTATATTCTTGATTATATCGGTTGCCAACAGAGACTCTTGCGACTCCTCCTCCAATGCCATGTCTCCTGCCATGCCATGCAGATAGACTCCTAACACAGCAGCATCGGACGGTGCATAACCTTGCGCTATCAAAGACGATATTATTCCTGTTAACACATCACCGCTTCCTGCTGTTGCCATACCGGGATTTCCTGTACTATTGAAACAGATGTCTCCGTTTGGTTTTACGACAGCGGTATTAGCCCCTTTCAAAACAATTGTTATTTCACGCTCAACTGCTATCTGCTTTGCCTTTATAAGACGTTGATACATTGTCTCACATGTTCCAAAAAGTCGGTCGAACTCATATTTATGCGGAGTTATGACTGAGTATTTTGGAATTTTTGCGAACAAACCCTTTGTCTCGGCAATCATATTAAGAGCATCTGCATCTATAACCAATGGCACATTTGCTTTGTTTAGGAGATAGGACAAAGCTTCAATGGTATCTTTATGTTTTCCCAATCCGGGACCTACTGCTACAACGTTATGCCATTTTGATAGGGAGCAATTTGTTACTCTGTTCATGTTTGAATCGCCAATAAACATTGCCTCGGGAACCGATGTTTGAATTATCTCCTCGCCACATGCGGCAGAGTGAACACTTACCAATCCCGCACCTGTTCTCAAAGCAGCTTTTGAAGCCATAACCGCAGCACCCATCATTCCTGCACTTCCAGCAACCAACAACATATGACCGTATTGTCGTTTATCGGCATACTTATTTCTGGTCTTCAACAATGCTGCCACATCTTCAGCCTCAACATAGTACAAAGGTGTCTCTTTTTCTGCAATTATTTCGGGCGATATTCCTATATCTGCAATTCTCCACTCTCCTACATACTCGGCATTCTCTTCCAAAATGAATGCTAATTTGGGATATTGAAACGATACTGTAATATCTGCCTTTACAATACCTCGTTTATCATTGGTTGTGTTATCTTCTGCAAATAATCCCGAAGGTATATCGATTGACAAAACCGATGCTTCCGACTCATTTATGTATTGTACCAAAGAGACATATCCTCCTGTCAACTGACGGTTTAGCCCTACACCAAAAAGTCCGTCAACCACCAATACCCCTTTTGAGAGTTCGGGTGGAATAAACGTAAGGACAACCTCTTCAGCTTTTACCGATGTTTCGCTTAATAATTCAAAATTCTTTTGTGTAAGCGGTGATGCGTTACGAGTTGGATTAAAGAAATATACAGATACTGTATATCCCTCCTCTGACAACATTCGAGCCACAGCCATTGCATCGCCTCCGTTATTGCCCGGACCCGCAAACACAACAACAGGTGTATTTCTTCTCCATCGCGAAATAATTTCGTATGTAACAGCCGATGCCGCCCTCTCCATAAGCTCATATAGGCTTATCGACTCCTTTGCGACGGTATATTCATCTAACTCTTTATTATCTTTTGCGCTGAATATCTTCATATTAGTACTTTTTCAAAAACAATAATTCGGCAAGTGTAAAGATAATTTTTTTTTATCACTTTTAAAAATAAATTGTTGTTAAATAAATTTGGTTTAATCATATCATTAATGTATCTTCGCACTTATATTGCGGTAATAGGTGTTTTAACGCCATTTACAATAGAATTTCAACAAATTCTAACGCAAAAACCAAAAAAATTGAGGAAATTAAAAACACTATAAGAAATGGAAAAGATGCTTAATGTTGTTATCTTTGGAGCACCCGGATCGGGCAAAGGTACTCAAAGTGAGAATTTGATTGAGAAATATGGTCTTGCCCATATCTCAACAGGTGATGTTTTAAGAGCTGAGATTAAAGCAGGAACAGAACTTGGTAAAGTTGCAGACAGCTTTATATCAAAAGGTCAATTGTTGCCGGACGAGTTGATTATTGATATTCTTGCCGACACTCTTGACAAAAAAGAGAAGAGCAAAGGTGTTATCTTTGACGGATTCCCACGCACCATTCCTCAAGCCGTAGCCCTTAAAAAGATGCTTGCCGAGCGCAATATGGAGATTTCAATTGTTATTGGCTTGGAGGTTGCAGAAGAGGAGCTTATCGACCGTCTATTGAAACGCGGACAAGCAAGCGGACGTAGCGATGACAACATCGATACCATCAAGAGTCGTTTGGAGGTTTACAACAACCAAACAAACCCATTGAAAGAGTTCTATATCAACGAGAAACTTTATGCCGGAATTAAGGGAGAAGGAACTATTGACGGCATTTTTGCAGATATTAAAAAGGCAATTGCCTTACTTGACTAATTAACTTAAAATAGAGAGATGGCGGAATCGAATTTCGTAGATTACGTTAAGATATATTGTCGTTCGGGACGAGGCGGCGCAGGATCAACACACTTGCGTCGCGAGAAGTTTGTTGCCAAAGGCGGACCCGACGGAGGAGACGGAGGACGTGGCGGACACATTATATTGCGCGCCAACAGAAACTATTGGACCCTGCTTCACTTGAAATACTCTCGCCACGTATTTGCAGGCAATGGAGAGAGTGGCGGAAAAGCCCGTAGTTTTGGAAAAGACGGAGAGGACAAAGTAATTGAGGTTCCTTGCGGAACAGTTGTATTTGATGCAGATACAGGCAAATACATATGCGAGGTCACTGACGACGGAGAGGAGAAGATATTGCTCAAAGGCGGTAGAGGTGGTTTAGGAAACTGGCACTTTAGAACTGCCACAAACCAAACCCCACGTTTTGCACAACCCGGAGAGGACGCACAAGAGTGTACAATCATTCTTGAACTTAAACTTTTGGCAGATGTAGGTTTGGTTGGATTCCCCAACGCAGGAAAATCGACTCTATTGAGTGCGGTATCGGCAGCAAAACCCAAAATTGCAGACTACCCATTTACTACTTTGGAACCCAACTTGGGCATTGTATCGTGCAGCGACAGTCGTTCGTTCATCATGGCGGACATACCTGGTATTATTGAGGGAGCAGGAGAAGGCAAAGGATTGGGATTAAGATTCTTGCGTCATATTGAGCGCAACTCATTGCTTCTATTTATGATTCCTGCCGATGCAAAAGATATTGCCAAAGAGTATGAAATTCTACTTAAGGAGTTAGAGACATTCAACCCTGAGCTTTTAGATAAGGGACGCATTATTGCCGTAACAAAATGCGACATGCTTGACGAGGAGTTGACAGAGGCAATTAGAACTGAGTTACCAAAAGATATACCATCGGTTATGATATCATCTGTTACAGGACAAAACATAACAGAACTTAAAAACCTCCTATGGGATATTTTAAATAGCGAAGAGAATAAGATTACAACAATCACCCACCGCAACCTTGACGTTAACCGCAAACGTAACGAAGAGGACGATTTTGATTTGGAGCTTGACCAATTTGATAGCGACGATGAGGAAGAGGTTGACGGCTTCTACTACGAAGAGGATTGGGACGAGTAGTTGAAATCCTTTACTAAAAATTTTTACAAGAAAGAGTCATGATACACCATCATGACTCTTTTTCTTTACATAAAAACATAAAAAAAAATATTGGTGTCCGGTAAAAAAATTACAACAAATATATTTGATTGTCAATTAATACATTAAGAATGTTCTTATTAAGTAGGGCTTGTACTATTATTAGAAATCAATATGATAGACACATTAGTCAGAAACTTATAATTTTTTATAAACTTTTTGACCGCAAAAAGTTACAAAAACTCTCGCACCTGATATAAAACAGTC
>JAFYRT010000073.1 GCA_017546805.1 Muribaculaceae bacterium
GCTGGCGAAGGTGAATTTAATGTAGGTGGAACAATCCAATTCCCAACAAATGACATCTTCAATATCGTAGGAGGTACAATTACTATCTCTGGTGATGAGTGGACATTTGATTTGCAAATTTCAGACGGTAAAGCAAGTGGATCATTCACAGGAACTAAAGCATATTTGTTCCTAGATGACTCAGAATGGTAATAAATCAGATATAAAATGAGATTGGGTAGTTGCGTTGAGCAACTACCCAATTTTTTTATAATATTTCTACGATTTATATTGCCTATATATAAGTTTGAAAGAGGAACATATTATTCTCAATTTGTGGAGTTATTAATCCCATTTGCGTGAATAAAACACATTGGATTTTAAGGAGAAAGATGCGTAACTATTCTCTCTTGGTTTTATGATATGCAAATAGATGGTGTGAGATAAATAGGTAAGACAAATTCTTATATAATAACCGATCAGCTTCTCGCCTATTTTGTGACGTGTCGATGTGAGTAACTTGCCGTTCTTAGGGGATGAAAGAATCGATGCCTATCCCTAAAGCGGTCTCCTAAAAGAATGAGAAAAAGCATTGTCTTTTGTTCATTCTCCATAACCATAACACTATTTATTAGGTAGCTCTATAGTGTTGTCCTATAATAAACTATTACGGTTGATTTATAATAAACCTGCATCTATTGCGGTAACTCTGAACTCTGTTCTGCGGTTTATTTGGTTGGCAACCTCAATATCCTCCTCTGATAGAGTATTTATGAATTCCTCGTTAAGAATAGCCCCTTCGGGAAATTGAGGATATAGTTTGTTGAGCTTCTTTGTGATGGTTACGGGTTGTGACTCTCCATAACCCTTTGCTGTCAGGCGCTCTTTGGCAATGCCATGTTTAACAAGATAATCAACAACGGCTTCAGCACGCTTTTGAGATAGATTTTTATTATACTCATCTGCTCCTTTAAAGTCGGTGTGCGCTCCCATCTCTATTGATATATTGGGATTGTCTGTAAGGGTTTTAACAACTTCGTTAAGTGCACTTTCAGATTCGGGGCGTAGAGTGGCTTTGTCGAAGTCGAAGAAAATATCATCAACAGGAACGGGTTTACCTATCGAGGAGAGTATAAAGTCAACCCAATATGTCTCGTCTTGTTCTTCGGAGAGTGTTGTAAGTTCTGCGCTCGAATTGAGATATCCTCCGCAGCCTGCCATCATAACATAGTCGGTGCTTAAATTTAGAGGGAATTTAAAGTATCCATCTTCATCTACCATCTCTTTGATGTTTGTTCCGTCTCTACCCACAATTCTGATGGATGCGTCAGCAATAGGCTCATCATCATAATCAACCACATAACCCTCAATCCAAACCTCAACAAGAGGTAGTTCAAAGCTATATATATGGTCATATCCTCTTGCATCGTTTCTGTTTGAACTTAAGTATCCCCTTTCGTTTGCCATAAACATTATTCCGAAATCGTCTGCAGCAGAGTTTATTGGCGCACCCATATTGTTCATATGCCAATTACCAACAGCATCTTTGTATGCAACAAAAATATCAAGGCCTCCTAATCCGGGATGTCCGTTAGATGAGAAGTACAAATCTCCATTTTTTCTGACAAAAGGAAATACCTCATCGTAGGGAGTGTTGATTTCGGGTCCTAAATTTTCAATCTCGGTCATATCTTTAAGAGATACTCTCCAAATGTCTTTGCCTCCATATCCTCCGGGCATATCTGATGTGAAATATAACCAATCGCTTCCGGGCATGACTGCGGGGTGGGCGCAAATAATAGTAGAATCTATTGTGATGGCAACCCTTTCTCCTTTTTTCCAAGTTGCGTCGGAGCGAGACGATTTGTATATCGAAACATATGTGTCGCTATTTGCGTTTATCGATTCGGCAAAAGAGTAATACATGGTTTGTCCGTCATCCGAGAAGGTGATGATTCCTTCATCATTTTCGGTATTTAGCTCCCCTTCAACGGGTTCGGGCTTAGACCAAACACCTTTGTCGTTTCTTTCAGAGAAGAAAATGTCGTTGTTTTTTAACCCTGTAATGGGGCTTTTGTCTTTGCCTGTGGCTTTATCGTTGGTTGATGTGAAATATATTCGGCTCTCATCTTCCAATGTAAACATAGCGTTGCATTCACTGCGACGAGAGTTGAAAAGATTTGCTTTTTTTACAACAAAGCGAGTGGGATTCTCTTTTTGTTTTATGCCTAATTCGCAACCTTTAATTCCGTTTATGGCTCTTTTGTCGTTAGGAGAAAGTGAAAGGAATGTCTCATAACTCTTTATGGCTTCGCTATATTTGCCCTGTTTGTGCAGCTCGGTGGCAAGGTATAGATATGCTGTGCTATCCGGGTAGTTATATCTTATTGCATTTTGATATGCCGCCGCTGCGCGTGGCGATGAGTTTAATAGTCTATAGCAAGTTCCCATGCTATAAGCAATTCTGCCTCTTAATGCTCTCTCTTTCGATGCCGAGGTTTTGTTATATACTTTTCTGTATGTATCTGCTGCAGCAAAGTACTCTCCGCGTTCGGCTTGAGCGTCGGCAGTACTCAATTTTGCAGGATTGCAACCCCACAAAAACAGAATGAAAAGTATAACCAAAGTTCCTTGAATAAATCTCATATAAGAATTACGGGAAAAAAGGCAAATTATTATATATACATCTATCTGCTTCTCCAGAAATCGATATATTTCATTGCTACATCAATGTAGTTGTGATGTTTCTCAACAAATTTTCGGCTTTTTTTACCAATATCTTCAATTGAGTCGATGTTCTCAACAAGTGATAAGAATTTATTGTAAATATCCTCTTTGTCGGGCGTGGGGTTTATAATGGGCATATTCTCATCCTCGTTAAGAATTGAATATATTTCAGGCTCACCACCGCTGATTGTAACCATACCTTTTGCCATTCCCAACAATCCGTTCATCCCGGGAGAGTATGAATATAATTGGTCAACCAAAATATTGCAACCATTCATAACCTGCATATAAGAGGCGTAGGGTAGCGATACTACTGTTTTAAATTCGCATCTATCTTTATGTTTCGAACAAACCTCATTAAGTATTTCGCTCATGACGTCGCATCCTTTTAAATGTGCTTTTGATTTTTGCACACCCATAAAGAATTTGGCTTTGCCGTCATATATTGCAGATGGTTTTATTTCGTCTGTGTCTATAGGAAGTGGAATATATTCGCTCTTATATCCCCAAATATTCTCGTATGCAACTTTATATTCGTATAGGCACGAAACAATACCGTCGCTCTTTTCTGCAAGAGTCTCATTTAGCTCTTTTAATGGAGACTTTAACCAATTGGTGTTATCTTCGGGAAGTTTGTCTTTTACGCCAGGAATCATAAAGTCTGAATATCTGAACTTATTTTCCAAGCATGCCTTGGTGTAGTAAAAGTCAGTACCAAAGGCTCCCAAAAAAACTTTTCTGTTATGTCTTTTTAGGAAATCAAACAATTTTATAATATCGGTGGGATTTAGCTTTAGAAATACAGGAGAGATAACTTGAACAACGTCAAATCCTTTGAACTTTTTTATATTTCGAAGAATGTCAAATCGGTATTTTATCTTGTCAAAAAAGGAGTTTTCTCTTAACGATATATCAATGTCTCTATAATTGTTCTGCCAGCCACAACCATCAGAAGCCACAACAACCTTATGCCCCAAAGATTTTAATCCTTTGGCAAGGGTCCAATGTAAGTTACTATATTCTCCGATTAATAAAATCTTCATAATGTGTTATGACAATATTCTAAAACTTCACAAAGTTAAATAAATTTATTACCTTTGCCAATATATATGGTATTAAATATAAAATAGATATGAAACTTATTAAAAATATATTTCAGTTTTTGGCGATAATTATCTTCTCATCGTGTAGCGGAAGTGTGTACAAACTATCGGATTTTGGAATTTATCCCAATACGGGAGAGGATGTAACAGCTCAAATAGCAAGTGTTATTGCAACCATACAAGAGGAGCAGCAAGGAGAACCTGCAACGCTTCTGTTTGATGCAGGGGATTATGATTTTTATCCAGAATATGCCATAGAAAAAGAGTATTATATCTCAAATCATGACCAGGATAACCCTAAAAAGGTAGCACTTGTTTTTGAGAATATCTCAAATTTAACTATCGATGGGCAAGGTGCAAATATCTTCATGAATGGGCGTATGTTGCCTGTAGCGATGATAAATTGCGAGAATTGTGCCATAAAAAATCTTTCAATCGATACTCGTATCCCACAAATTACCCAAGTAACAGTAGTGGAAAACAATATCGAGGAGGGAACAATTCTATATCGTTTAGACTCTAACTGCAAATACAGAATAGACTCTGACGGACGCCTTATAACCTACGGAGAAAATTGGGAGGTGCATCCTGTCGCAGGAATTGCATTTGAAGATAGTACCGGGCATATAGTGTATCGAACAAGCGACATATCGGTAGGAACCAATAACGTTGAGGAGGTAGAGCCATATCTCATAAAAGCTCCATGGCAAAACGAAAAACTTAAAAATGGGACAATAGTGGCTTTGCGAAATTACGCACGTCCCACTCCCGGAATATTTATGAGTGCGAATAAAAACACCACTATTGAGGATGTTACGGTTCATTATGCCGAAGGTATGGGATTGTTGGCTCAACTTTGCGAGAATATGACTCTAAATGGATTTTCTGTATCAATAAGAGAGGGTAGCAAACGATATTACACAACTCAGGCAGATGCAACACACTTCTCGGCATGTAAGGGAAAAATTATCTCAACAGGAGGATTGTATGAGGGTATGATGGATGATGCCATAAATGTTCATGGAACATATTTGCGCATAGTAGAGACCATATCTTCTAAAGAGGTTGTTGGTAGATATATGCATCCACAAGCATATGGATTCTATTGGGGTGGAGAGGGAGACAGTGTGCAGTTTATAAAATCCTCTACAATGGAATTTGTTTCGGGTAATGTAATTGAAGATATAGTGCCATACGATAGTGATAATATTGATGGGGCAAAACTCTTTAAAATAACTCTTAAAGAGGATGTTCCCTCTGATTATGCCAATGGCGATTATGGTATTGAAAATCTTGAATGGACACCGGAAGTTCTTTTTGCTGACAATACCATTAGAAATAACAGAGCAAGAGGAACTCTTTTTAGTACCCCAAAAGATGTGGTTGTAGAGCGTAACCTGTTTGATCACACCTCAGGAACAGCAATACTCCTTTGTGGCGATTGTAATGGATGGTTTGAGACAGGGGCTTGTAAAAATGTTGTAATTCGCAACAATCACTTTATAAACTCCCTTACCAATATGTTCCAATTTACAAATGCAATAATATCTATATATCCCGAGATTCCAAACCTTGCAGCACAAGAGAAGTATTTCCATGGAGGAGATGGCAAGGGAGTGGTAATTGAAAACAACACGTTCGAAACATTCGATAAACCTATAGTTTATGCAAAATCTTTAAATGGACTAAAATTCAAAGATAACGTAATAATTGAGAACAACGACTATCCTCCTTTCCATTGGAACAACAAACGTTTCTTGTTCGAAAGAGTTATAAACGTTGAAATAGAGAATAATAGTTTCAACGATGATTTTGATGAAAACAAAGATATCGAGTTTCGTAATTAATCCGTAAGACGTGTTTCATAAATTCTCTACAGATATATCGGATATACCACTGCCTGAGAAGTTTAATAACCCATTCAGATATACACCTCATCGGTTGAGCCTAATGGCTTCGGATGAGGTGCGTACATATATATCGGAAAAGGAGGAGTGGCAAGAAGAGTTGAAAAAGGGAAAGATGTTTGGAGTTCTTGTGGTTCGAACACAAGAGGGAGATGTAGGTTTTCTTTCGGCATATTCAGGTCTGTTGGATGGAAAAAACAGTCACTCCTATTTTGTACCCGCCATATATGATTTGCTAACTCCACAATCCTATTTTCAAACAGAAGAACGTAATATTTCGCTGATAAATAAATGTATAGCAGAGATAGAAAGCTGTGCGGAATATATCGGTTCTTTGTCTCTCTTTGAAAAAGAGGTTGAAGAATCTCAAAAGATATTATCCGACTTTCGTAAGCAGATGCAAGAGAGTAAGGCGTTGCGTGACAGTAAACGCACTTCATCAAATCTTACTACTGAAGAAGAGGCTCAACTGATAAGAGAGAGTCAATTCGAAAAGGCTGAGTATAAGCGACTAAATAAACGTATTAAAGAGCGTGAGGAGGAGTTGAAAATTGATATATTGCGTTATGAGGATAAGATAAAATCTTTAAAACAAGAACGAAAAGAACGCTCAGCTAACTTGCAAGAGTGGCTTTTTCGCCAATTTGTCCTATTAAATGCGCAAGGCGAAAAGAGAGATTTGGTAGATATATTCTACTCGTTCAACGCTCAAATACCTCCTGCTGGAGCTGGAGAGTGTGCAGCTCCTAAAATGTTGCAATATGCCTATAAAAACAACATGCAACCAATATGTATGGCAGAGTTCTGGGTGGGAGAGTCTCCTGTTGGTGAGGTTCGTCATAATGGAAATTTCTATCCGTCGTGCAAAGGTAAATGCCTGCCAATATTAACCTATATGCTACAGGGGGTGGATATTGAGGATGGTGGTGACCACGAAGTTCCGCAAACATTGGATGTAGTCTATTCCGATGATTATCTGATTGCAGTAAACAAACCTTCAGGAATGTTGTCTTCTCCGGGGAAAACAGGAGGAGAATCTGTAGAGGAGATATTACAAAAAAGTTATCCCGATGTGAAGGCTGTTCACAGACTCGATATGGCAACTTCTGGTGTCTTGTTGCTGGCAAAAGATGTTAGTACTTATAAAGTTATGCAACAGATGTTTGCTTCGAGAAAGGTCGACAAACAATATGTGGCAATAATTGAGGGTAAACCTCAGAAAAATGAGGGAGTAATATCGCTTCCTCTCTCGTCGGATTATGCAAATCGTCCGGCACAGAAGGTCGATTTAGAAAATGGAAAAGAGGCAATAACAAGATATAAATTGTTGGAGAGTTATTACCATGAAGGCAGAATATGCTCTCGAATGTTACTGACTCCAATAACAGGTCGTACACACCAATTAAGAGTGCATATGGCGCACCAATTGTCGTTGGGAATGCCCATATTGGGTGATGAATTGTATGGCAAGCCAGATAAGAGATTGTTACTACATGCTCAATCTGTAACATTTATTCACCCCATGACGGGTGAGAGGGTGGAGATAAAGGTTAGCTCTCCATTTTAGAATAATTGCCAAAAAAATATTATTTTTACAAATCCAAAGAGACCAAATATGAAACTTAATATACTTATATCAACACATAACAACAAGGTGGTAAATATCCCATCTCTATTTTTGCCATATAGAGAGGATGTGAGTTATATTGTTTCGTATCAGTATGATAATGAGGAGTCTTTGGCTCTTATCCCTAAAGAGTTTAAAAGGGATGATGTAACGTTCCTTCCCATGCAAGGTTTGGGTTTGTGCAAGAATAGGAACAATGCTTTGCGTCATGCCGATGGAGATATAGCTTTGATATCAGATGATGATGTAAGGTATACTAACCAGTATCTCGATAAGGTTATAGAGGTGTTCGAGCAAAACCTCGAAACCGATGTGGCTCTTTTTAAAATAAAGACTCAAGATGATGAGCCTCCGATGAAACGTTATCCTCTCAGCCAAGGCCGATATAAAGAGTTGAAAGGATATTACCCCTCGTCTGTGGAGATGGCATTAAGAGTCTCTTCGGTAAAAGGAAAGGTCTTTTTTGATGAACGATTTGGTCTTGGTTCAGAATTCCTTAATAGTGGCGAAGAGGAGGTCTTTATAAAAGATTGTTTGAAAAACTCTTTGCGTGTGGATTTTTATCCTTACTATATAGTGGAACATCCCTATCAATCGACAGGTAAAAATCTCTATTTACCCAAGAGCTTGCGTTCGCGAGGTGCGGTATCTTCCTATCTGCATGGATTTTCTGCAGGTCTGAGAATGATTAAGTTTTCGATATTTACTGTTCTGCGTGGGCGTTCAAATATATTCACATTGTTGAAACACACTATATGGGGTGTTCTCTATGAGCGTCGTACTCGTAAAAAATATAAGAATTATGAGTAAGATGTTCTCTGTAATAATACCTGTGCATAATAGAGCAAAGTATATAAAAGATACTTTGCGCTCGGTTGTGGGGCAAGAGTATCGACCAATTGAGTTGGTTTTGGTCGATAACAACTCTTCGGATAACTCAATGGCGGAGGCAAAAAAATACTTGTCTCCATACGAAAACGATGAATTCAAGGTTGTGTATGCCTCAGAGCAGAAGCCCGGTGCATGTGCCGCTCGAAACAGAGGTGTAGCACTATCTTCAGCACCATATATGATGTTTCTTGATGATGATGATGCCTTGATGAACTTTAAAACAATATCTTTGATAGTTGATACTTTTGAAAAGAGTGGGGCGGATATTGTAGGTTTTAAGGCGCAACATTATTATTCATACAAGAAAAAAAGAATAAGAGCATACTTGTTCACAAATGATATAAAGGAGCAGATTCTGCATTGTATGCTATCGACGCAATGTTATGCAATAACCCGAGATTTTTTTAAAAAAAGCGGAGGTTGGGACGAACGCATAAAGCGTTGGCAGGATTGGAATTTGGGCGTGAGATTAATGATGCTCTCACCAAAGATAGAGTGGATAAAAACCTCTCCGCTTGTAATAATCAGGGTTCATCCACAAAGTATAACAGGTAACGGATATCTTCACTCTGCCGATGCTCTTGAGGAGTCAATAACCTATACGGCGGAGGCTGTTAAAGATAGTGCTGTTGAAGATAAAAATTCAATTATTGCATCTATATACGGACGTTTGCCGATATTGGCTGCGCATTATTACAGAGAGGGAGGGAAAGAGGCTTCTCGTAAAGCTCTTAAGGGATACTTCGAGAGAGTGGAATTGACCTGTTTGCAAAAAATAGCGGTATATTCACTTTATATATACACAATATTCGGAGGAAGAGGAGCTGGACGAATAATAAATAGAATGAATGTAAAACTCAGCAACACAAGATGAAGAGTAATTTAGAAGTATCGATAGTGATACCGGCATTTAATGCCGAAAAATATATAACCCGATGCATTGACAGTATTGTGGAATCTGATTTAAAAGAGGGTGCGTATGAGATAATTGCAATAGACGATTCCTCTACAGATAATACTTATAAAATTTTGCAGGAGTTAAGCGAGGAGCTTCCTCAAATGAAGGTGTATCGTCGTCAGAAATCAGGTCCGGGTGGAGCAAGAAACTTGGGCTTGAACTATGCAAAGGGACGTTATATAATGTTCGTTGATATTGATGACCACATAAACTCTAAGAACTTATCTCATTTCATCAATACATTGCTCCCTATGTATGAGCAAGATATAATTGGGTTTGATTATTTGAAAGTTGATGAGGAAGGTAATGAATCGGCAGTAACCAATAAAATATTTCCATATTGCAGGGAGATGAGCGGCGCAGAATATATGAATATGCAGGCTCCTCAAAGTGTTTTATGGGGGTATGTCTATCGTCGTAAGTTCTTGTTAGGTAATAATTTGAAGTTTATCGAAAAGAATATTCACGACAACGAGTATTTCCTTATAAAAGCATTCTGCTTGGCAGAGACAATTACCTTTATACCAACGCAAATATATTACTATCATCATGCAATACCAACATCGTTGACAAACAAACCCGATGAAACACATCAAGAGTTGTATGTAAAACAGTTGTTGGCAGTGATAACAGAATTGCAGAAGTTTGGTTTTATGTTGGGAGATCCTCTTTCAGAGGAGGGGCTTGACCGTAAATTAGACCTTTTGACAGCACGTTTATTGCGTAGATTAATAGCCCTTGATTATAACGTTGATTTCATAGAGGATACGTTGCACAAATTGGAGGCGATGGAACTCTATCCGCTTCGAGATGCAAAATACAGTTTACGTTATAGAATGCTTCGTAAGGCAACAAAAACCCCTTACAAACTGATAGCATGCAAGGGGTATAAAGATTCTAAAATCAAAAATTTATTTACAAAATACTTCTTAAGCCTTTAGGTCGCGTGTTATAATTGCAGGCCGTCAAGTAACTTTATGTAAAGTTCAATAGCTTCTCTTATCTCTTGGCAACGTATATACTCATCGGCTGTGTGCGAACGAGCAGAGTCTCCGGGGCCTATTTTAACAGAAGTGTATGGGATAAGAGCCTGGTCGGATAGAGTGGGTGAGCCAAAAGGTTGCATACCCAACATTTCGCAACGTCTTATGAACGGATGAGAAGTGTCGATGTTTGATGAATTGAGTCGTGTAGAGCGAGGTGTAATCTCGCAATCAGGTAATTCTCTTTTTACTATCTCTAAAATCTCAACGTTTGAATACATACCATTAGGCCTTACGTCAACCATAAATGTGCATCTGTCAGGGATTACATTGTGTTGTGTGCCTGCATTAATGCCTGTAACGGTCATTTTTACCTCTCCTAAAAGAGGAGAGACCTTTTTAAATTTGAACTCCTTGATTTTGTCAATGATTTTAATGGCTTTATAGATTGCATTTACACCTTCGTTTCGAGCTGCATGCCCCGAAACCCCTTTAACTGTGCAATCCAAAACCATCAAACCCTTTTCGGCAGCAGCAGGTTGCATATTTGTTGGCTCTCCAACAATAGCAAGTTCTACCTTTGGCAACTCCTTAATCAAAGTCTCCATGCCGTTTTTGCCCGAGACCTCCTCCTCTGCCGATACTGAAAATATAAGATTGTACTTCTCCTCCTTCTCAATTAATACTCTGAATGCGGCAAGAAGTGCAACAACCGATGCTCCTGCATCATTGCTGCCCAATCCGTAAATATAATCATCTTCCTCATTGGCGGAATACGGATTGCGTTGCCATCCTTCAACAGGTTTTACTGTGTCAATATGAGAATTTAATAATATGGTTGGTTTTGAGGCGTCAAAATTTTTACTTGCAACCCAAATGTTGTTGTTTATGCGGTTAATGTCGCAGTGGTTAATCTTATCCTTAATGAATTTTAGTACCACGTCAGCGACATTCTCCTCCTCTCTACTGTGAGAAGGGGTTGAAATCATCTCTTTTAAAAGAGATAAGGCATCATAGAAAATCTCGTCAATAACAGAGCTGTTCATTGTAGTTTAACTTTATTATGCGAAAGTAGTAAATAAATTTTGTATAACCCTTACTTTTGGTTAACTTCGCAACATAAAATAAGAGAAAGATGGAAATTAAAGGAAAAGTAGTATTGGTATTGCCACAACAAAGTGGAACAAGTCAAGCTGGAAATCAGTGGAAAAAACAGGAATTTGTAATTGAGACTCAAGAGCAATTCCCTAAAAAAATATGTATGACACTATTTGGTGACAGAGTTGATCAATATCCTGTTGCTGTAAACGATGAGATTGTAGCAAATATAGATATCGAGAGCCGCGAATATAACGGACGTTGGTATACAAACGTAAATGCGTGGAAAGTAGAGAAAGCATCAGCGCAAGCAGCAACAACTCCTCCTCCTGCACCAATGCCTACATTCGAGCCTCAATCAGAAACAGATGATTTACCATTCTAATTAAAGGCGTAGATGAAGTGGCACACTATTATACATAAAAAGGTTCTCAGTTGAGAACCTTTTTTTATGCAGTAATTAAAGTACTATGCTATTTTACTCCGCTAACCTCAACTGTGTTGTTGATTTTAGAAACCAATCCTTGAAGAACATTTCCGGGACCAACCTCTGTAAACGAAGTGGCTCCATCGTTAATCATATTCATAACCGATTGAGTCCATCTTACAGGAGCTGTAAGTTGAGCAACAAGGTTCTCCTTGATAATATCGGGATTTGTCTCTGCTTGAGCGGTAACATTTTGGTATATAGGGCACTTTGGTGTTTTGAACTCGGCTTTCTCAATAGCTGCAGCAAGTTCTTCTCTTGCAGGCTCCATTAGGGGAGAGTGGAATGCTCCGCCAACTTTAAGTTTTAAAGCACGTTTAGCACCAGCCTCCAATAACTTTTGACACGCAGCGTCAATAGCAGCCTCTTCACCAGAAATTACAACTTGTCCGGGACAGTTGTAGTTTGCAGCAACAACAATGCCGTCTTTAACCTCAGCACAAATCTCTTCAACTTTTTCATCAGATAGTTTAAGAACCGCAGCCATTGTGGAAGGAGTCATTTCGCATGCTTTTTGCATTGCAGATGCACGAGCGGCAACAAGCTTAAGCCCCTCCTCAAAAGATAGAGCGCCTGCAGCGACTAATGCCGAAAACTCTCCAAGAGAGTGTCCCGCAGTCATGTCGGGTTTGAATTCCTCCCCCATGCTTTTTGCCAATGCAACCGAGTATAAGAATACAGCAGGTTGTGTAACCTTTGTTTGTTTAAGATCCTCTTCAGTTCCATTAAACATGATATCGGCAATATCAAAGCCTAAAATTTCATTGGCTTTGTCAAACATAGTCTTTGCTTCACTATTGTTTTCGTAAAGATCTTTGCCCATTCCGGGGAATTGCGAACCCTGTCCGGGGAATACGTATGCTTTCATATAAATTACAATTGTTTATATAAGAAATTATAACTCGTTGTCTAATTCTAAAATTTTTCACAAAAGTAACCAAAATATGCAATTCGCCCAAGTTTTAAAACTTTAAAATTTATATTAAAGAAGAATTATATGGGATAACAAACTTGGCTCCGATTTGTAAAAACCGATTAGAATGGTTAATTTTGCGACCTAAATAACATCGAAAACAATGAAAAGAGTATATGCAATCGTATTTTTTGTAGCTCTGTTTTTTGTGCATGGAGTATCTGCGCAACGAGTGGAAAAAATACCTTATGGCGATATGGAACAATGGCAAACACGAGTTGTAAAGGAGTCGTTTTTGTTGGGAGGAGAGACTAAAAAACTATACGATTTGGCCCCTACTGCCGAGAAGGTGGGAACAATCCCATACAGAAGAAACAATATATCTCCTTGGGCATCATCAAATGTGTTGGCTGCACCTGCGGGAATTGTAAAGACAAGTTGTTCTGTTACCCCCGAAAAGAGAGGGAATGGATATTGTGCAAGATTAGAGGTTGTTGAAGAACATTGCAAAGCTATAGGTATTGTAAATATTGTAGTGGTAGCATCCGGCTCAATATATTTAGGAGGAATGGATGAACCTGTAAAAACTGCAAAAAATCCAATGTCTAAGTTAGATCAAGGAGTAGAATTTACGAAACGTCCTTCGGCAATACAGTTCGATTATAAGACAAAAAGAGCTCAACAGGTATATAAAGCAACAGGAACTCCCAAAATATCAAAACTCGATGGAAAAGATAATGCAGAGGTTATGCTACTTCTTATTCATCGTTGGGAGGATGCTGACGGAAATGTCTATGCTAAACGTGTAGGAACAGCAGTTGAGAAATTTGGAAAAGATGTTTTGAATTGGGTAAATGGTTATCAAATACCCGTGCGATATGGGAACATAACAAAAGAGTCATATTATAAAAACTATATGGGATTGATTAATAGCTCTTCGGCAAATCCCTACTACACTACAAACAGTAAAGGCGATTTGGTTCCTGTGCAAGAGGTAGGTTGGGCAGAAGCAGGCGAAGCTGTTACGCATATGGTTTTGAAGATATCATCAAGCGACTTAGGTCCATATGTGGGAACTGTGGGAAGCGTATTTTGGGTTGATAATGTAGCTTTGGTATACGACGAAAATTAGAAGTATTTATTTGAAAAAAAATAATCTATCTATAAGGAGAGTCTCAGTGAGGTTCTCTTTATTTTTTTGTTATAGTAAAGTGATAAAACATCCATTTGATTATCTATAAACTGTTAGTATAATAACCTTAAATGCTTTAATGTCTCACAATAATATTCTTTAAATTTAAAAACTGCTACATTTTTACATTGAATTAACAATTATTAACGGAATTGTGAATAAAATATATAAACAACTGTATATATTTGTGAAGTTTTTCATAGTATTAGATTTAAGGTTAAATTAAAAATGGCAGTCGTTGTGAAACGTCTGCCATTAATCTTTTCTATTAAAAAAGTCTGAAAATAAGCTATTCAAAATTTTTGTGGAACTCTACCACAGCCTCAATGCCTTTTCTGAAAATATCCAATCTGAAATTTTCGTTTGGAGAGTGAATAGCATCACTCTCTAAACCAAATCCCATAAGAATGGTTTTAACGCCAAGAATCTTTTCAAAGTCACTTATGATAGGAATACTACCACCGCGACGTACCGCAAGCGGTTTCTTGCCAAAGGCTTTCTCGAATCCCTTCTCTGCCGCTTTATAAGCAGGAAGAGTTATAGGGCATACATAACCTTCGCCTCCGTGAGTTGGAGTAACCTTAACTTCAACACAATCTGGAGCAATGGATGTAAAATACTCCTCAAACATTTTTGAAATTTTGTTATGCTCTTGGTGAGCAACCAATCGGCACGAAACTTTAGCATATGCCTTTGAAGGTAGAACCGTTTTGCTACCCTCTTGAATATATCCGCCCCAAATACCGCAAACATCAAAAGATGGGCGACAACTGTTACGCTCAAGAGTGGCATATCCCTTTTCTCCTCGAAGAGCCTTAACCCCAATCGCCTTTTTGTATCCATCCTCATCGAACGGAATCGCAGCTATCATGTCGCGCTCCTCTTTCGAAAGTTCTTCAACGTCGTCATAAAAGCCTGGAATAGTAATTCTACCATCCTCATCGGTCATTTTTGCAATCATCTCGCAAAGCACGTTGATTGGGTTTGCAACAGCACCGCCAAAGTGTCCCGAGTGTAAATCTCGGTTTGGACCTGTGACTTCAACTTGCCAATAAGCCAATCCTCTGAGTCCTGTAGTAAGAGAAGGGAGGTCGGCACTCAGCATACTTGTGTCAGAAACCAATATGATATCCGCTTTTAAAAGCTCTTTATGCTCTTTTAAGAAGGCGTTAATACTTGGAGAGCCAATCTCTTCCTCTCCCTCAAAAATAAATTTGATATTGTTTTTGAGAAGACCGTTTTTAACAACGTATTCAAACGCCTTAACCTGAATCATTGCCTGACCTTTGTCGTCATCGGCACCACGAGCCCAAATTCTGTCATCTTTTACGATAGGCTCAAAGGGATTGGAGTTCCATAGTTCCAATGGTTCGGCAGGCATAACATCGTAGTGAGAATATATAAGAATGGTTTTTGCATTTTCATCTACAAACTTCTCCGCATATACAAGTGGATTCCCTGAAGAAGGCATAATCTCAGCCTTGTCTGCCCCTGCTTCCAATAATAGCGTTTTCCATCTTTCGGCACAAGCAATCAAATCTGCTTTATGCTCCGATTTTGCACTGATACTTGGAATACGAATAAGAGAGAAAAGTTCCTCTAAAAACCTTCCTTCATTCTCTTCAATATATTTTTTTACCTCCATAATATGTTGTTTGTTAATTGCCAAATTAATATCCTTGTCAAAGATACTAATAACAGAGCAAAATCGTATAAAGTTTGCTTGAATATTTCACAGCGAGTGCATATTAGACTAATAAGGCCAATAAGACTAATTGGTTAAAACAAAAAAGCTGCACAACTGCAGTACTCTGCACGACGAAGTATAGTATTTTAGACATTTATCCCAAAGTCATGAAGAAATTAAAATAATACGTTATGTTTAACAATTATTAACAAATGGGGGGGGGTAAAATGGGGATTAGTGTTTAAATTTGTGAATTATATACAATACATAAAGAGCATGGAGAACGTGCAAACATCTAATTCATTACAAACACCCAATAAAGGAAAAGGAATTGTACTAAACAGAATGTATGTTGGTACATATCTCTTTTCGAATTTAGGACACGAAGTAATAAATTTTTATACCGCAGACAACGGAAATCACTACATATATCTCAATTCAGCAGGCGATTTTGCAAAAGAGCATAAGGGTAAGATGGGATATATGATTTTCACAAAATACATTTCACCTGATTGTGCTCAGGTGTTAGGCATAGCAACAGGATTAAAAGATATCTTCGACCCCGAAACACAACAGGGAAATAAAAAAGAGATAAAAGAGCCAAACGAACAGCAACGAAAATTAATTGAAGGAATAAAGTATGGAGGTGTAGATCTATATAAAATATTCAATGAATCAGAGCGTCAAAATGTATATGTAACATACCGGGCAGAAGCTGTATATAAATTAAACTCCGAATATTATATATATTTCAAGAAAGACGAAAGCGGCAAACAAAATGAGTGTAATTTAAAACATCACAATCAGGCATCAACCTCACTAAAGCAATATATAAAAGGAGATGATAGCGAAGATTACAAACGTCTTCTTGCTTTTATAAATACAATTATAGACGATACCGAGAATTGCATAAAACTAAATGAAAACCATAAAGTAAAACTCTCGTCAGAGGAGATCCCGGTAAAGCAAGACTCAATATTTGATATTTGTAAAATACAGAATAGTGAAACAGCCTTTTCAAATGCACTTAAATATTTTATGGAGCATCAAAAATATAAAGTACTGTTTCAAGCCTTTTTCGCTAATCATAACGTATGTTTAGGCGAAGACTATTCTATAGAACGCGAAGAAGAAACAAAAATAGATTATAAAAACTTATCAGAAGAATGTAAAAGAAAACTGATTAAGGTTAAACATAAAGATGGAAATGAGGAATATCCAAGTGGAGGACGTATCGATCTGTTAATTCGTACAAAAGATAGCGTAATAGTAATAGAAAACAAAATAAAATCAGACATCAACAAAAAAGAGTCTGATAATGAAGATACAACACAATTGGAGCGATACTATAATTATGCCAATTGGTTGATAACCGAAAAAGAAAAAAATGACGAAAGGAGTAAAGCCTATTTTATAATACTTGCCCCAAATTATAATAAAACAACAATGAGAGAAGAGATGAATGATATATATCAAACCATAAAATATAAAGAACTATATGATTTCCTATCTCTCAATAAAACAATATTTGAGAATGATACAAACTTTATGGCATTTTACGAAGCAATGAAGCGTCACACATACGACAACGTAAACGACTACCTATATTACGAAATGCAAGATAAATTCTACAACAGAATAAACCAAATAATAACAACTAAAACAAAATACTAATCATGAAACACAAGAACTTATTAAAAAGCATATTGTCAATAATGCTGATAACATTAATGACAGTGGTATCCATATCGTGTGGCGATGACGTAGAAGACCCCGTAATCTATACCGTAACCGTAATGACTGCCGAAGGCGGAACAGCCGATGCATCATGTTATGAAGTAATAGCAGGAGAAGAGGTAACATTAGTAGCAACACCCGAAAGCGGTTATCGTTTTAAATGTTGGATGTTGAACGGAAAAGAGGTAAGTACCGAAAACCCCTATACCGTAGTAGTAGGTAAAAACACAGTCTATGTAGCCAAATTCGTAAAAGAGGGAACAGAAGACGAAGAAGAAAACGAAGGAGAAAATAAC
>JAFYRT010000074.1 GCA_017546805.1 Muribaculaceae bacterium
AATTTTTTACTGACATAAACAAGGCTATCTCATTATTTATTAAAGAGATAGCCTATTTTTTTATTCCATGATGGAACGGATATGTTATATACAAAAGAGGCTGACATCTAAAGTCATATAGACTTTTTAGTCAGCCTCTTTGCTACAGTTTATTATTTGCTTTGAATTTTATTTCTCAGCTTTTTTTGTTGTTTTTCTTGTTTTCTTTACTGGTTTCTCTTCCACTACAGGTGCCTCTTCTTCTGGCTCTGCTTTGGGTGCTGCTTTCTTTTTAGCGGGAGCTTTTTTAGCTGGTTTTTCTTCTGCTACTTCTCCTGCGTTTGCTTTTGCACTTGCCAACTCTTTTTTCAACACTTCAATCTCTGCTGCTTGGTTACGAATTGTTGTAATCAATGCGTTCAACTCTTCGTTCTCAATTGTTGCAGGGAATTGCTCCTCTACTCTTACTATAAAGTCGCTTAATACGTTCATATAGTTGGTGAATGCCTCGTATGCTGAATCGTATGGGCTATAGTGGCTGTGTACTGCTCCGTCTGCGAAGTGTTTTGTACACATATAGTAGAAGTGGTCTGATGCTTGTAGGTAGTTCCAGTCTTGTTTTAAACGTGTGTCTGAACACAAACGTACACGCTCTGCTACTGAGTATAGTTTCTCAAATGCCTCTTTTTGTAGAATGTTTCCTAACCATGCTGATGTATCACGCTCTTCGTCTGCCCAAGAGATTGGATCGTTTACTGAGATTACGTCAACCGGTTTTAATTTTGCGATTACCTCAGATGGTGTTGAGAATGTGATTCCTTTTTCTGCTGCGAAACGTGGCAATGCTTTCATGAATCCAAAGATTCCTGCCTCTGCCGATTGCAACTCTCCAAGTGTGTCGTATGTCATGAATAGGTTTACTACCTCCTCTCCTTCGGGCAATGAGCCTATCCAACCCATGAATTTGTCGGCTGTTAATGGATACTCATTCCAGGCGTAGTTTGAGAAACGGAATGTGATATCGTCGCTCAACTTGTAGTTTTTAAGCATCAATTTAACTTTTGGTGCTGTTGCGGGTGTGTATAGGTAGTTGGGGCTCTTCCATCCAAGAATGTGTTTTGCTCCTTCTGTGATGATTCCTTTGAAGCCCATTGATGCTACCATCGCTGCTATCTCATCAGAGTATATCAACTCGGTGTTACGGAATACTTTTGGACGTTGTCCGAACAGTAATTCTATTTTATCGTCGTGAGCTTTTACTTGGTTGATAAACTCTTCGGGATCGGTCAACGATGCCAATGAGTGTGCGTATGTTTCTGACAAGAACTCTACGCATCCTGTTTTTGCCAACTCACGCATTGAATCGATAAACTCGGGTACATACATCTCTAATTGCTCAAGTGCTACTCCTGAGATTGAGAATGCTACTTTAAACTGTTTGCCCGACTCCTCAATCATCTCTAACAATGCTTGGTTTGCGGGTAGATATGAACGTTCTGCTATTCGACGAATTATCTCTTCGTTGTTGAAATCGTCATAGTAGTAGTGGTCGTTACCAATATCGAAGAAACGATAGCGTTTCAAACGGAATGGTTGATGAATTTGAAAATAGAAACAGATTGTTCTCATTTTATTGCTGTTTTAAAGTTTTACCATTTCATTACCTTGCGGTAGATATCTATCACTTTTTGTCCTGCATATTCCCATTTGATTTCGTTTACTTCACGAATTCCTTCCTCTCTCATGTGAGTGTACATTGCAGGGTATGTTATTATTGAATATACGGCATCTGCCATTGCGTCTACATCCCAATAGTCGGTTTTTACTACGTTGTTTAGGATTTCGGCACATCCCGATTGTTTTGAGATGATTGATGGCACTCCTACTTGCATTGCTTCAAGTGGCGAAATTCCGAATGGCTCAGATACGGATGGCATCATATATACGTCGCTCGATTTTAGCATTTCATATACTTGTTTTCCGCGAAGGAAGCCTGTAAATTGGAATTTGTCTGCTATGTCGCGCTCTGCTGCAAGGCGTATCATTTTGTTCATCATATCGCCACTTCCTGCCATTACAAAGCGTACATTGTTTGTTTTACGCAATACTTGTGCTGCTACCTCAACAAAGTACTCCGGTCCTTTTTGCATTGTGATACGTCCAAGGAATGTTACTACTTTTTCTTTGGGGTTGCGTGGCATTTCAATTGCCATAATCTCCTCGCTCATTGGCTCTACAGCATTGTGTACTGTTGTTACTTTATCGGGCGAAATTCCGTATTTTTCAATTACGGTTTGTCGTGTGAGATTACTTACGGTTATGATGTGGTCGGCATTGTTCATTCCGTCTTTTTCGATACGGAATACATCGGGGTTTACGTTTCCACGGCTACGGTCAAAGTCGGTTGCGTGTACGTGTATTACCAATGGTTTGCCTGTTATTTGTTTTGCGTGTATTCCTGCAGGATAGGTTAACCAGTCGTGCGAGTGGATTACATCGCATGGTATTGTTCGTGCTATTACTCCGGCTACTATTGAATAGTTGTTAATCTCTTCCAATATGTTGTCGGCATAACGTCCTGAGAACTCGATACATCCAAGATTATTTGTGTGGATGTTATTGAAATCGGCATAGATATTGTTTCGCAAATCGTAGTAGGTTTGCGGATTCATTGTATTACCTATTTGATTTTCGACTGTGTTCCAATCTACATCTCGCCAAACTACCGGTGTGTTATTGGCTCCTATGATATTGGCAAAGCCTTTTTCTTCGTCACCCCAAGGTTTGGGTATTACAAATGTGATGTCCATGTCGCCACATTTGTGCATTCCTTTGGTTAGACCATAACTCGCGGTTCCAAGACCTCCGAGAATATGGGGAGGAAACTCCCAGCCAAACATTAACGCTTTCATACCTATATGTTGTTATTATAATTTTTCATTAGGTTTAATACTCTCAATATCTCTGCTACGTTTACGGCATAGCTTATTCCTCCGCGTCCGATGAATGGTGGGTTTCCGTCGAACAACTCTGATATTGTTCCTATACAGTTGTTTGACATCTCCTCCTCGAATCCAATCATCATTCTTTCAATGAACGATACTCCGCTCAAACCGAAGATTTTCAAGTATGCTTCTGCGTATGCTCCCATCAACCATGGACGTGCAGGTCCTTGATAGTATGCTTGCTCGCGATCGTAACGTGGTCCGTAATATACAGGACGGTATCCATAGCTCTTTGGACTTAATGTACGCAATCCTTTTGGTGTTAACAACTCTTTTGTTATTACATCAAGTACTCCTTTTCGCTCTTTGCGTGTTAATGGTGAGTATTCCAATGAGATGGCAAATACCATGTTGGGACGTACACTCAATTCGCCATATCCTCCGTCTACATAGTCATATAGGTATCCGTGTACATTCAAGAAGGTTTGACGGAACGATACCTCTATTTGTTCTATGATGTCAGAGATTGTATTGCGAACTGATGCCTTTTTGTTATCGTGCAATGTTGAGTGACAGAATTTCAATGCGTTATACCATAATGCGTTGAACTCTACCAAATATCCTGTACGTGGTGTTGCCGGACGTCCGCCCTCTGCCAATGTTGTCATCCATGATATTGATTTTTCGCGTCCGTCGCTATAAACCAATCCATTGTCATGTACAAACAAGTTGGGGTGTCCTCCTTTTATTATGTATTGGATTATCTCCTCTAATATAGCTCCGTATTTTTTAACACACTCGTCATATGATACGGCTTGCGCATATTGTTGTATTGCCCATACTGCCCATAGTGGAACATCTGGTTGATCTATTCCTTTTATTACATTATCGAGTTCGCCTGTTGCCATAAAGCGTTTTAACGCAGATAGAGCTGTATCCATCATTTTGTGATACATGGCTTCGTCTTTAATGTATAGTGAGCATCCCGGTATTGAGATAAAGAAATCGCGCGCTCTTACCTTAAACCATGGGTAACCCACAAGCATATAGTTTTCGTTATTGCGTTTTAGATAGAATTGTTGTGCAGAGTTTTTCAAACAGTTGTAGAAAGAGCTACGGTGTGGACGTACTTCCAACTCTTTGTCAAACATTGTTGTTAGACTGCGTGGTTTTACCTCTTCGATTCCTGCCGAGAAGATGATTGATTCTCCTTTTTTTATTGGCATTTGGAAGTATCCGGGAACAAACAAGTCTTCGCGATATGAGTATCCTCTCTCTTGGTCTTTTACATACTCTATTCCGTTATACCAATGAGGATCACTTACGAACTCTACCTTTTTGCTGTATTGCATGTATAGATTAGGGTATCCGGGATATAAGCAGCAGCTTATTCCGTTTGCCACTTCGTTGTACTCCTTATTGATTTGGTTGTTCTCGATACATACATCGTTTGCATTACGGAAAGCCAAGAATGGACGGAATTGCAATGTTGTTTCTGAATGTGCATCAACAAGTGTATATTTTATTAATATACGACTCTCGTGCGATACAAAGATTTTCTCTTGTTTAAGCACTACTCCTCCTACACGATATACGGTTTTAGGAATATCATCACAGTTATACTCACGAATGTATTTGTGTCCGTTTGGACTGTATACATTTCCTTGATACTTGTGTATTCCCAAATTAAATGGTGCTCCGTGTTGAATAACAGTTGCATCAAGAGAAGACAACATTACATGATTTTCATCATCCATTTCAGGAATGGGTATTACCAATAATCCGTGTTGCTTACGCGTGTTGCAACCTACCAATGTTGTACAATGGTATGCTCCGGATTTATTAGTTCTTAAAATCTCGCGCGGTAGTGACTGCTCAAGATTTATCATCAAACTTTTATCAAACTTAAGATAGCTCATAGTTAGTTGATCTTGTTTTTTGATTTTATTTTTTTGACTAAATATTAGCGTTTTATTTATTTCTGACGAAGTTAAAAGTTTAATTTGTTTTAAACAAATTTTTTGCAATAAATTTGTTTTTTAATTTTTTTAAACCTTTTTTCTCCAAAATCAGAAGCTGTTACAGCTTCATAGTTTTTCCAACATTTGTGTAATGTTGTCCATAAACATCCTTACCGAAATTGCCAATAGGATAATTCCAAATACTCGTTGTAGGACATAGATTCCTCCGTCTCCCAATATTTTTTCAAAGAATGTTACCAAGCGAATTGCTATATATATTACCACAACGTTTGCAACTAACGATATTAATATATCGGGTGTTGAATACAATGCTCGCAATGACAATAATGTTGTAAATGAACCTGCTCCTGCTATCAACGGAAAGACAATTGGAACGAATACGCTTGAACTTGCAGGCATGTCGTCGGTCTTGAATATTTTTATTCCGAATATCATTTCAAAGGCAAGTGCAAATATTACCAATGAACCTGCTACGGCAAATGATGCGATATCTACATTGAATAGATTCAACAACGCCTCTCCTACAAACAAAAATGTTACAAAGGTTCCCAACGAATACAACGCTGCCTTTGCTGCATTTACCGGTTTACCTTGTCGCTTATAATTTATTATTATAGGCATTAGTCCCGGAACATCAATCACCGCAAACAACACAAAGAAGGCACTTAATGCATCTTTTAAATTAAAAGTAAAAAATTCCATAGCTAATATATTTTTTTAATCTTTTGCAAATATAATAATAATTACGAGCCGTTATCATTTGTAAGTACTTTTTTTATTAAAATTTATTTATTGCTTTTGTCTGGATGTTATGTTTTTAACAAACTATTGTTGTTTTTGTTTTATTTTGAAAAAAGATTCTATACTATATAAAAAAGGTGATTTAAAAATATGAATAATTTATTTTGAATTAATTTCTTAATATTTTACTCTTCTTTTAGTAAAATTCTCCTTTTTTTTAACTACATTTGTTTCTATATTTAACAAGCATTATTTTATGAGCATATACGATTCTCTTTTACAGATTCCTCTTTTTAAAGGATTGAGCATTGAATCCTTTAATGAAATTATTGAAAAATATAAATTCGAATTCTTATCGTACGACAAAGGTTCTGTTATTATCAAAGCCGGAGAGGAGTGTAATTGCTTTAAGTTTGTAATTTCGGGTAGTGTACGCTCGGAACATATAAACGAAAAGGTTAAAATTAAACTTTACGAAACTATTTCTGCCCCCAACGATATTATATCGAACTATGCTTTGGGCAACAACATTTATCCTGTTTCGGTTTATGCCGAGGATGAGAATACAGGTATTTTGGTTGTTGATAAACAGGATTTTTTATCGATTATGCAAGAGCATAGGGTTGTTATGCTAAACTACCTTATTCTTTTATCGAGAAAGGGTCAAATTCCTTTTGAGTCGTACAATAAAATTGCCACTGATAATATTAGGGCTAAATTTGCTTTATGGGTTTTGTACTTTACGAATTACAACTCTTCGGATATTATGATTAAAGCCAAATTCAGAGATTTATACCTATTCTTTGGTGCACAAAGGGGAGCTTTCAATTCTGTGCTGGAAGAGATGAAAGGATTGGGTATTATTGATTTTTCAGTGAAGGATATTCATGTTTTGGACAGAAAACTATTGATGTCGTATTACAGAGAGATATGCGACATGTAGCTTAATAAGTTAAACCATAGATATAAATACACAAAAAACAGTCAAATCTCTTTGACTGTTTTTTATTTCTCATATATAGCGTATTATCAATCTCTTCTTGAAGTAAAGATTAATATGTAATATACCAATGTTGCTAATGAACTCAATGCTGCAACTACGTATGTGTATGCCGCCCATTTTAAGGCATCTTTTGCCTTTGGATATGTTGATACGTTTGTTATTCCCGCTGCACTTAACCATGATAATGCTCGCGCACTTGCATTTATTTCAACAGGTAGTGTGACAAAACTGAATAGTGTTGTCATGGCAAATAGGATTATTCCTATCAACATTATTTGTGGCATTGTCTCTATCAATAATATTCCTGCCAATAGTACCCATTGCATCCAACTTGATGCAAAACTCACAACCGGAACTAATTTTGAACGCATGCTTAAGAATGGGTATTTTACTGCATGTTGTACTGCGTGTCCGCATTCGTGAGCTGCAACTGCAGCTGCTGCTATGCTATTGCTGTAATATACTCCTTCGCTTAAGTTTACGGTCTTTGTCAATGGGTTATAGTGGTCGGTTAACTGTCCCTGTACTGATACTACTTTAACATCCATTACTCCCGACTCACGCAACATCTTTTCTGCTACCTCTCTGCCTGTAAGTCCTGATGGCAATGTTATTTGTGAGTACTTCTCAAATTTTGATTTTAGTACTTGTTGTACTATAAAACTTAGTATAGCAAATGCTATAAATATTACATATATGTGCATATCTTTTGTTTGTTTTAGCTTTTGTTCGATTAAAAAGACCTATCCTTTTGCAAAGATAGGTCTTTTTGTTATTATGGTATGTTAAATAAGTTTTAAACTAACTTGTTTTTTGTTAGAATGTATCTTTATGCCACCATACTGAAGATATAGTCGTATACCCAACTTACCAATCCTAATAATACTATACCTGCTACTGTTATGAATACTACTGTTTTTGTATAGCCATCTGATTTTACTGTTGCTATTGGTGCATCGTTCTCTTTTAAGAACATTGCTTTTACTACCAATAGATAGTAGTATAGCGATATGATTGTATTCAACAATGCAATGAATACCAATACATACATTGATGTTATTCCGGTTTCAACGGCAGAGTAGAATATGAAGAATTTACTGAAGAATCCTGCGAATGGTGGAATTCCTGCCAATGAGAACATTGCCAACATCATAGCCACACTCAACTTTGGATTTGTTTTGTACAATCCATCGTAGTCGTTGATATTTAGTTTGCCACTTGCTCTCTCTATTGCTCCTGCAACTGCAAATGCCGCAATGTTTGAGAAGATATATACCAATACGTAGTATAGTAATGATGTTGCTCCATAATTGTTGCATGCCATTACTCCCAACATAATATATCCTGCTTGAGAGATTGATGAGAATGCCAAGAAACGTTTGATGTTTTGTTGACGTATTGCAAATAGGTTACCTATTGTTATTGTCAATATTATGACTATGTACAATACATTAATCCAGATATCCAATGCTCCGTTTCCAAAGGCTGTCATCAATGCTATCATCATTGCGTATGCTGCTGCTCCTTTTGAGATTACAGATAGGTATGATGTTACTACGGTTGGTGCTCCTTGGTATACATCTGCCGTCCACAAATGGAACGGTACCAATGAGAGTTTAAAGCCCATTCCTGCCAAGAACAATACTACTGCTACTATTGTCAATGGTGTAACTGCAAAGTTTGCTGCTATGCTTGTGTAATATAGGCTTCCTACTGCTCCGTAGATGTATGATAGTCCTAATAGCATCAATGATGATGAGAATACTGCAAAGAAGAGATATTTAGCTGCTGCCTCATATGAATTTTCTTTGTATTTTTCTATTGCCACCAATGCTGTCATGGGTAGCGATGCGGTCTCTAATCCAATAAAGAATAATAGGAAGTTTTGTGCCGACATCATAAAGTACATTCCCAATAGTGTTATAAGGGTTAGTACATAGTATTCTCCGCGACGTATTTTCATATCGTCCTCTTTTACCCATGATGCTGCTTGTATGAATACTAATATTGTTCCTATATTCAATACTATTTTTGCCACATTTGACATTGATGTTGTTGAGTACATTCCTCCGAACAACAATGCCTCTTGTATTCCTCCAAATGCAAGATATAGCGTTTGTATTGCCAACAGTGATATTGCTGTTATGGGTAGATATTTTCCTGCTTTTGAAGAGGCAAATGTATCGTATATGAATAGGAGTATGATAACTGCCATTAATGACAATTCTGCTCCCATACCTAAAAATTCTGCGTAACTCATATTAAAAGCTCCTTCTTATTTTATTATTGTATTATTCTTTCACTTATTACTTTAATGCTTTCGCGGATAAGGTCTGATACCCACAATGGGAATATACCTATTCCTGCAACTGCTATTATGAGTACTATGGTTGAGAATTTCTCATACCATACTGCATCGGTTAGTTTTAAGTGATGTTCGTCTTGTACGGGTCCATATAGTATTTTTCCAACTACACGTAGGATATATACTGCTGTGATTACAATTGATGTACATGCCAAGATTGTGAATACTCGACGGAATGTGTCTGTGTGGTCGAATGCTCCCACAAAGATTGTCATCTCTGCTACGAATCCACTCAATCCGGGTAGTCCTAATGATGCCAAACCTGCTATTACATAACATACTGATAGGAATGGCATTATTTTCATCAATCCACCCATTTCTCGGATATCGCGTGTGTGTGTACGTCCGTAAATCATACCAATCAATGCGAAGAACAAGGCTGTCATTAATCCGTGTGACAACATTTGCATTATTGCTCCTGTCATTGCTGTGGTGTTCCACATCAAAAGTGCAAACAATACCAATCCGCAGTGACTTACCGATGAATAAGCATTGATGTATTTAAGGTCGGTTTGAACACATGCACTATATGCTCCGTAAAATACGCTGATTCCTGTCAAGATTAGGAATATCCAAGATAGCTCTTGTGTTGCGTATGGCATTAGATACATGGCTACTCTGAAACATCCGTATCCTCCTAACTTCATCAATACTCCTGCGTGCAACATTGACACTGCTGTGGGTGCTGATGCGTGTCCGTCGGGTGACCATGTATGGAAGGGGAACATTGCTCCTAACACTCCAAATCCGATGAATGTCAAGGGGAAGAAGATTTTTTGCAATGAGTGTGGTATTGCATCGTTTGCTGCTATCTCCAAGATATTCATTGTTAGGTTACCGTCTGCCGATGAGTTGAAATAGATTCCTAATATTCCTAATAATAGTAGTGCTGATCCTCCCATCAACATTAATGTCAATTTCATTGCAGAGTAGTATTTTTTACCACTTCCCCAGATTCCAATCAATAGGTACATTGGTATTAACGCTACCTCGTAGAACATAAACATTGTGAAAAGGTCTATTGATATAAAGAATCCGTAAACTCCTATTGACAATAGTATCAACCACATGAAGAATTCTTTTGGTAACGGATTTATTTTCCATGATGCAAATACTCCTGCAAACACAATTATTGCAGATAGTAATATCATTGCTACTGATACTCCGTCAACTCCCACTGCATAGTGAATGTTTAATGCTTGAAACCATACGTGGTCTGCCATAAACAACATCTCTGCAGTATCTCCTGCTGCTCTCTTACCACAGAATAGTACAACTAATGCTACAGCTGCTATTAATTGCAATGCCGAGCCTATGGTTGCAACTGTTCGTATCTGATTCATGTTCTTTGACAGAAACAGACCTCCCATCATTAGTATGGGGATGATTACGAATATTGATAAAATGCTCATATTGTTTGTTTTTTTCTTTTTTCCTACTTAATACACAATGTATATATTGCTGCAGCTGCCAATATCATGGCGCCTACAATATATATCCATACATACACTTGTAATTTACCTGATTGGAATCCTTTTATTTTCTCAGCTACCGAATTGGTTACTGTTGCAAACATATCCATTGTTCCGTCAATGATATGACGGTCGAACCATGCTATGGGTCGTGAAATGTATGCAAATATGATTCTGTGGGTAACAAATTGATATACGTTATCCATATAGAATCTGTTGTATGCCCATTTGTGTAAACGTGGTAATGCTGCTTGCATTTTCTCCGGTTTGCTGTTTGGTTTCGCAAACAACCATGTTGCCAATAATATTGCTACCACTGCACATACTACACTTGTTATGGCTACTGTCATATCAAGATGTATGTGGTATGCCTCTCCGTTTGAGGTTATATACTCTCCAAATGGTATGAATCCTGCAACGCATGTTATTACTGCCAATATTATTAAAGGTATTGTCATTGTTGCTGGAGATTCGTGCGGAGTATGCTCGTGTTTTGCCTCTTTACCCCAGAAGATTCCGAAGTATAAACGGAACATATAGAATGCTGTTATTGCTGCTACCACTGTCATCCATACTCCCCAGAAAATGCTCTTGTTGAATGCTGCCGCCAAGATTTCATCTTTACTGAAGAATCCTGAGAATGGTGGTATTCCTGCAATTGCCAAACATGCTATTAGGAATGTTATGTGTGTAATGGGTAGATATTTTCTTAATCCTCCCATATCGCTCATTTCGTTTGAGTGTACCGCGTGTATTACTGCTCCTGCTCCCAAGAACAATAGAGCTTTAAACATTGCGTGTGTGAATAGGTGGAACATTGATGCCATGTATCCCAATCCTCCTTCTGATGGTATCATTGATGTACATACTCCCAATGCTACTATCATAAATGCTATTTGAGAGATGGTTGAGAATGCCAATACGCGTTTGATATCGCTTTGTACGCATGCTACAACTGCGGCATATAGTGCGGTGATTGCTCCTACCCATGTTATTAACTCCAATACCTCTGGTACTGATAGATATACAGGGAATAGACGTGCCACCAAATATACTCCGGCCACAACCATTGTTGCCGCGTGAATTAGCGCAGATACAGGTGTTGGTCCTTCCATTGCATCGGGTAACCATATGTGCAAGGGGAACATCGCTGATTTTCCTGCACCTCCCATAAATATCAGTGCCATTGCCCATGCTGCTACTGAACAACCCATGAATGTTGCTCCTGATGTTGATGTCAAGAAGAAGCCTCCGTCGGCTGTTAGTTGATCGAATGAGAATGTCTCTGTGTAGAACGACAACAATAAAATTCCAAGCAAAAATCCTAAATCGGCAAAGCGTGTTACTATAAATGCCTTTTTAGATGCTGACACTGCTGATGGTTTTGTGTAGTAGAATCCTATCAATAGGTATGATGATACTCCCACCAACTCCCAGAAGATATACATTTGGAAGATGTTTGTTGCTACTACCAATCCCAACATTGAGAATGTAAATAGTGATAGGAATGCATAATAGCGTTGGAATCCTCTCTCGCCGTGCATATATCCCATACTATATATGTGTACCATTAATGATACGGTTGTTATTACCACCAACATCATTACAGATATGGGATCCAATAGTATTCCTAAATTGATGGTCAACTTATCGGTAAAACTCAACCACTCAAAGTTATATGGCATTAGAGCTGGACGTATACCATCTACTCTGTCCATTCCAAAATATTGGAATGCTACCATATATGACAATACTGCTATTGTCAACAAGCCTGCGGTTCCAAGAAGTCCTGCAAACTTTTGCGACATTTTATTTCCGCCTAACGCCAAGGTTAGAAACATGAATAAAGGTAACGCAAGTATTAGAATTGAAAATGAATAATCCATGTCCTCTTATCTTTTAGTTTTTCATCTTGTCCAAATTGTCAGACTTGATGTTTTTGATGTTTCGGTAAATATTGATTATTATAGCTATTGCTATGGCTGTTTCGGCTGCTGCTATTGCTATGGCAAACATGGTAAAGAAGAAGCCTTCGAGTTGGCAAGGATATAAATAACGATTAAACACTACAAAGTTTATGTCTACTGCATTTAACATCAACTCCAATGAGATGAGAATTGCCAACATGTTGCGACGTGCTATGAATCCGTATACTCCGGCAAAAAACATAACACCGCTTACTACTAAATAATATATATAAGGTATCTCCATAGTCGTTATCTTTTACGGGCAATCATAATGCCTCCGATTATACATGCCAACAAGAGTACACTTATCAACTCAAAGGGTAATACGTATTGGTATTGCCCCGAGCCTAAAAGGTCCTCTCCTACTCGTTTCATTGTTATATCCTCTCCTAATGCATATCTTGAATTTGGGAATACATGCGAGATTAGTGAATACAAACATACCACAGCTCCTATAACTGCTGCAGATAATGCTAATACCAACTTGCTCTTTTTAATTTTTTCTTGTTTTTTCCCCAACCCTTGTGTCAATAGTATTGAAAAGACGAAGAGTACTACTATTCCTCCGGCATACACGGCTACCTGTATTGCTCCCAAGAATTCATATTCTAATTGAAAGTAGATGGCCGCAGTTCCAAACAAAACAAACAACAGATATGTTGCAGAACGCAACAGATGTTTTGTAGTAACCGCCATTACAGAGAATATTACCATTACTGCTGCAATGATGTAAAAGATTACTTCACTACCAATGTTTTCCATATTTTTATGTTTTTATTTTTTGTTTAATTGTTTTACCAATTTTGAACGGGTAAATACCGCTTGCTCAAAATCATTTGTAAACTCTATTGCTTTTGTAGGGCATCCCTCTACACATAATTGACAGAATGTACAGCTGCCTATATCATATAGATATGCATCTAATACTTTTTTCTTTTTACCCTCCTCTGTCTCCTCCATGTGTGAGGTTATTTTGATGGTTTGATTGGGACAGTTTATTGAACATAATCCACATGCTGTACATTTGTTATTTCCGTTCTCGTCGGTTATCATAACAAGTGTTGCTCTAAATCTGTCGGCAATCTTCAAAGTCTCCCTATTCTCGGGGTAACATTGTGTGACTTTAGGTGTGAAAAACTCTTTTAATGTTATTTTCATACCTATCAAAAGTGTCCATAGACCTTTGAAAATAGATTTTATGTACTCTACTAAACTCTTCATAATCTATTTTTTAATGCATTGATCCTCCTATTATATCTAATAACTCGTTTGTAATTCCTTGTTGTCTTAGTTTGTTGTAATCTAATTGCAACTCCTCTAACAACTTCTTGGCATTATCACTTGCCGATTGCATTGCTATTACTCTGGCTGCTTGCTCTGATGCTCTGCCATTGTATATTGCTTCTTGCATATCCACTCTAACAAATAGTGGCAATATAGACAAAAATATCTCTTCTCTTGAAGGCTCATATAGATATGGATTTTGATGCTCCACCTTCTCGCCTTGAGATAGTCGTGATGAATCTATTGGCAATAGTGTTCGAGTTTCAACCGGCTGCGATGACATAGATTTAAATCTTGGATATATTATCTCTATCTCATCGTAGTCTTTAGACAAATAGCTTGATATTAACCCATCTGTAAACTCTCTTATTACAGACGAATCGCTCTTGGCTGTAAGGTATTCTGATTTTTTAACCTCAACTCCCTGCATCTTTGATAGTATTGATGTCATCTTTTTCCCTAATGGAAGGATTGTTATTTTACAATCTTCGCCATAGGTCTTTTGAACATACTCTATTCGCTCTATTAATTTCTTAAAGAGATATACGTTGTATGCTCCACATAAACCTTCTTCAGAACCGATAACTACAAATGCTATGCGTGATACCGAACGTACTTCGGTTAGGGGTGATGGAAAATCTCCATCTGATGAGAGAAGATGTGATATTACCGAACTTAATTGATTACGGTAAGGGTTCATCATACGAAGTGCTCCCTCTGCTCTTCTTAGTTTAGCAGAAGAAATCATCTTCATAGCCCCGGTTATCTTCTCCGATGACTTTGTAGAGGTTATTCGTCCTTTTATCTCCCTTATTGTTGCCATCCTTATTGTTTATTAAAATCTACTTGCCACGCTTTCGGCAGCTGCACGTAATTTTGCTTCTATCTCTTCGTCAAGTTTTCCTACTTGGAGTTGATCCAAAACGTCTGACTGATGTTTTGTACGCAACAAATCCAAGAATGAACTTTCGAACTCCTTGATTTTGTCTACAGATATATCTTTCAACAGACCTTTGATTCCGCAATATATTATTGCAATCTCCTCGCCAACAGGCATTGGTGAATATTGTGGTTGTATCAACAATTTACTGTTTTTACGTCCTTTGTCAATTACCATTGCTGTTACTGGGTCAACATCTCCTCCAAATTTGGTAAATGCTTCCAACTCGCGATATTGTGCTTGGTCAATTTTCAATGTACCTGCAATTTTCTTCATCGCCTTAACCTGTGCATTTCCTCCTACACGTGATACAGATATACCTACGTTGATAGCAGGACGTTGTCCTTGGTGGAATAGGTTTGTCTCAAGGAATATCTGTCCGTCGGTAATTGAAATTACGTTTGTAGGAATGTATGCTGATACGTCTCCTGCTTGTGTCTCAATTACAGGTAGGGCTGTTAATGAACCACCACCTTTCAACATTGGACGCAATGCCTCAGGCACATCGTTCATTGTTTTTACTACTTCTTCATTATCAATGATTTTAGATGCTCTCTCCAACAATCTTGAGTGTAGATAGAATATATCTCCAGGATATGCCTCACGTCCTGATGGACGACGCAATATCAATGATATCTCTCGATAAGATACAGCTTGTTTTGAAAGGTCATCATACACCACCAATGCGTGACGTCCTGAGTCTCTGAAATACTCGCCTATTGCTGCTCCTGCAAAGGGTGCATAATATCTCATTGATGCAGGGTCTGAAGCATTTGCTGCAAGTACTATTGTATAGTCCATTGCTCCATGCTCTTTTAGTGTATTTACTAATGCAGCAACTGACGATGCTTTTTGTCCGATTGCCACGTATATACAATATACAGGGTCTCCTGCTTCAAAGTTTTTACGTTGGTTGATTATTGTGTCAACTGCGATTGTTGTTTTACCTGTTTGACGGTCACCGATGATAAGCTCACGTTGTCCGCGTCCGATGGGAATCATTGCGTCAACGGCTTTGATACCTGTTTGCAATGGTTGATTCACAGGTTGACGATATATTACTCCGGGTGCTTTACGGTCAAGAGGCATTGGTATTAAATCGCCTGTTATTGCTCCTTTTCCGTCAATTGGCTCACCTAATGTGTTTATTACCCTGCCTAACAATCCTTCTCCTACAGGTATTGATGCAATCATTCCTGTACGACGAACTGTCATATTCTCTTCAACTTTTGATGTATCTCCCATCAATATCACTCCGACGTTGCTGTCTTCAAGGTTCATAGCAACTCCACGTACACCATTCTCGAACTCTACCAATTCGCTGGCATGTACGTTGTCTAATCCAAAGACATGGGCTACTCCGTCTCCAACACTGAGGACGGTTCCTACCTCTTCAAAATTGACACGATTATCTACTTCTTCAAGTTGACGTCGCAAGATATCTGATACTTCACTTGGTTTTATCATATTTTGCTGCTGTTTACTAATTTTAAACGCATATTCTTTAATTCTCTGTCAATTGATGAATCTAATTGCTGAGAATCTATTTTTATTATAAATCCACCTATTATTGAGGGATCTATTTTGTACTCTGTCTCTACCTCCCCTGTTGTTCTATTTGAAATAAGCACGTTTATCTTATCCAAGGTTTCCTTATCCAACTCTACTGCTGTTGTTACCTCAACCAATGAGATATTGTTCTTTTTACGGTAGAGTTGTGAATATTTTAAGAAAATCTCCCTCATATACTCCTCACGTTTGTTCTCAATTACAAATTGAACAAAGTTTTGGTAACACTTGTCGGTTTTATCACCGACAAGTGTATTCATTATTGAGATTTTGTCAGAAGCTGAAACAACAGGATTTATGAGTGTTTTTCTCAACTCGGGAGTAGCTGCATATGCTCTCTCTACCTCCTTTGCTATCTCATATAGCTTTGAAGATAATCCCTTGTCCGACACATATTTGTATAGTGCCATCGCATATCTTCCGGGTATTACTCCTTCACTCATAGCTCGTTTTAGTTTTGTTTTTCAATTTGTTTCAACATCTCTTCCACTATCTCTTTTTGTTTTTTGTCATCGGACAGCTCCTTGCGTACAAGTTTCTCGGCTATCTGCAATGCAAAACCGCTAACTTCGGCACGGAACTGCTCCTCTGCTGCTTGGCGTGATTGCTCTATTGATAGAGCTGCTGCATCCATTACTTTTTTAGCTTCTACTGCAGCTGCACTCCTTGCCTCTTCTATTATTCGAGCTTTCAATTGAGCGGCTTCTTGAAGAATCTCCATTTGTTGACGTTTTGCGTCAGTAAGCAATTTTTGTGCATTTTCTGTTGCATTTTCTAATTGCTTTTGAGCTTCTTGCGCATAACCCACCCCTTTGTCTATCAAATCAGCACGATCATCAACACTCTTTAGTATTATTGGCCACACATATTTTGCAGCCACAATAAAGAGCAGTACGAATAGTACCAATAGCCAGAACGAAAGTCCGAGTTCGGGTTTAAACAGTTCCATCTGAATTTTTAATTATTAGATAAATATTGCCAATAGACATACGATGATTGCAAACAAAGCCACACCCTCGATTAGCGCTGCGATTACAATCATGTTTGCACGAATGTCGTTTGCTGACTCGGGTTGTCTTGCGATTGACTCCATAGCTGATGCTCCAATTTTACCAATTCCTAAACCAGCACCAATTGCTACGATACTTGCACCTATACATGCTCCAACTTTTGCCAAGCCTGCTGCTGCAGCTTGTAATAAAATCATTTCTAACATAGTTCTTTTGTTTTTATGATAATTAATATTATTGTTTATTCTTTTTTCTCTTCTTTATGACCATGAATTTGAGCTAATCCTATGAATATGGTCGATAGCATTGTAAACACATATGCTTGAATCAAACATATCAATAGGTGAAGTACTCCCATGAACAATGCAAATAGTATTGAAAATACTGCTGTTCCTGTTTGTACTGCTTGACCTAATGCTGCAAAGATAAATATCAGTGATATCAACACCAATGTAATCATGTGTCCACCCATCATGTTGGCAAACAAACGAATCATCAATGCCACGGGTTTTGTCAATGCTCCAAACACTTCAATAACCGGCATAATGGGTATTGGGAATTTCATAAACATTGGTACTTCGGGCCAAAATAGGTCTTTCCAATAGTGTTTTGTACCAAAGATATTCACCACTAAGAATGTCATCACTGCCAATACTAATGTTACAGCTATGTTTCCCGAAAGGTTAGCTCCTCCGGGGAATACACTTATCATTCCTATTAGGTTTATTGTAAAGATAAAGAAGAAGATTGTCAAAAGGTATGGTGCAAAACGTTTTGCATCATGTCCCAATATGGGTTTTATAACCTCTACATAAACCATCTCAATCAATAACTCTACTCCACCGAATAACTTTCGAGGAGCTTTATTTGGATTTTTCTTGTACCAACGTGCCATTGACAATAGTAACCACAATATTATTATTGTTGCCAACATTATCTCCGATACGTTCTTTGTTATTGAGAAATCCAAAGGACGATACTCGTTTCCTTGTGCGTCTGTTCCTACTACTTTTCCTGAATTATCTCCCTCGTGAGTTATTTTAAAGCCTTCGTATTCTTCTCCGTGTGCTAATCGCGAAGAACTAAACAAATGCCAATCTCCTTGATAATCACGAACGATTATTGGTAAGGGTAACTTTGCATGGGTACATGGCAGTTCCCACTCGTATGAATCTAAAAGGTGATGGAAGATGAGCCCTTTTACATCAAGTTCGCCTCCTTCATCGGCATGACCCGAAGCTTTTAGAGTTGTGGTAAATGGTAATACCAACAACATTATTATTAATATTATGCTCCTTTTATTTTTCATATTGACTAACTTATACATACCGATACAGTATTGTTGTTTACATCAACAAATCCTCCGCTGATTTTTATGGTCGATAATTTTCCTGCACTTTCGTACTCCATAACTCCTTTGGTCAGGGTTGAGAGTAACGATGCGTGATTTTCCAATATAGTGAACAGGCCCAATGCTCCCGGAAGAGTAACTTTTGTAGCCTCTCCGTCAAAGATTATGCCATCTGTCGATATAATTTGGAGTTTCATTGTTGTTTTTATCTATTAATTCTCAGCCTCTTTTAGCATCTTCTCTCCTTTGGCAATTGCTTCATCAATTGTTCCTACGTTCAAGAATGCTTGCTCGGGATATTTATCTACCTCTCCTGCCAAAATCATCTTGAATCCACGAATTGTCTCTGCAAGTGGTACCATTACACCTGGTAGTCCTGTAAATTGCTCTGCAACGTGGAATGGTTGTGACAAGAAACGTTGTGCTTTACGCGCGCGGGCAACAACCAATTTATCCTCTTCAGACAACTCTTCTACACCCATAATTGCGATGACGTCTTGAAGGTCGTTGTATTTTTGCAATAGTTGTTTTACGGCTTGTGCAGTATTGTAGTGCTCTTCTCCTACGATTAGTGGATCCAATATACGAGATGTAGATTCCAATGGATCTACTGCAGGATATATACCTAACTCCGATATTTTACGACTCAATACGGTTGTTGCATCCAAGAAGCTGAATGTTGTTGCAGGTGCAGGGTCGGTCAAGTCATCGGCAGGCACATAAATTGCTTGTACTGATGTGATTGAACCTGATTTAGTTGATGTGATACGCTCTTGCAAAATACCCATCTCCGATGCCAATGTTGGTTGGTAACCTACGGCTGATGGCATACGTCCCAAAAGTGCAGATACCTCTGATCCTGCTTGAGTGAAACGGAAAATGTTATCGATGAACAACAACACCTCTTTTCCTCCTCCGTCTGAATCGCGGAATTGCTCAGCAACTGTCAATCCTGACAATGCTACACGAAGACGTGCGCCTGGGGGCTCGTTCATCTGTCCGAAAACAAGTGTTGCTTGAGATTTCTTAAGTTCGTCCATATCAACTTTTGATACATCCCAATTACCTTTTTCCATCTCTTTCATAAACTCTTCTCCATATTTGATTACGCCTGATTCAAGCATCTCACGAAGCAAGTCATTTCCTTCACGAGTACGCTCTCCTACTCCTGCAAATACAGAGAATCCGTCATGTCCTTTGGCGATGTTGTTAATCATCTCCATGATAAGCACTGTTTTACCAACTCCTGCTCCTCCGAACAATCCGATTTTTCCTCCTTTGCTATATGGCTCCAAAAGGTCGATTACCTTGATACCTGTAAACAGGAATTCAGAACCGATTGATAAATCCTCGAATTTGGGTGCCGGACGGTGAATGGGGACTGTCTCCTCATACGATAGAGATGGAAGGTGGTCGATTGCATCTCCCATTACGTTCAACAAACGTCCTTTTACTTGTTGTCCCATAGGCATTGATAGTGGACGTTTCATATTCAAAACTTTTAGTCCACGCTCCAATCCATCTGTGGTATCCATTGCCACACAACGAACTGTGTTTTCACCTATATGTTGCTCAACTTCAAGTAATAGGTCTGTATTACCTTCACGCTCTACTTTCAATGCTGTGTATATAGGAGGTAACTCACTTTTTTCCACATCAAAAGCAACGTCCACAACAGGTCCGATTACCTGTGAGATATAGCCATATTCGTCTTTCATATCTTTTTTTATTTATTATTTTCTTTAATTAAAAATGCCAACCAAATACAACCATCAATGTCACCAACAATAGGTTGAATAGCCCTATTGGCAATAAATATTTCCACTCGAATTTAATCAATTGGTCTATTCTCAATCGAGGGAATGTCCATTTAAACCACATAATTATGAACATGATTATTGCAGTTTTCATGAAGAACCATACTACAGATGGTATGTAATCCATTACTGTGTTGAAAGCCTCCCATCCTGCTATGTGTAGTGGCATCCAACCGCCTAAGAATAGTAACGATGCTATTCCCGACACAATGAACATATTCAAATACTCTGCCAAATAATAGAATCCGAAGTGCATACCCGAATACTCTGTGTGGTATCCTGCTGTCAACTCCGACTCTGCCTCGGGAAGGTCAAAAGGTCCACGGTTTGTTTCGGCTGTTCCTGCAATCAAATATATTATGAAAGCAATCATCATTGGAATGTGTCCCGAGAATAAGAACCACGCATTCTCTTGTGCTGCAATTATTTGAGATGTTTGCATTGTTCCTGCATACACTACAACCGAAAGGATCGACAATCCGATTGACAACTCATAGCTTATCATTTGAGCGCCACTACGCATCGCTCCAATAAGAGTGAATTTGTTGTTACTTGACCATCCTGCAAGCAGTATTCCCAATACTCCAATTGAAGATACTGCCATAATGAAGAATACTCCAATATTAAAGTCAAGAGTAAGCAATCCTTTTCCAAATGGCATACATCCGAATGTCAACATTGAAGATATAATTACCAAAAAAGGAGCTAATCCGTATAGGAATTTATCGCTGTCCTTAATTGTTATAATCTCTTTTATCAACATCTTGAACATGTCGGCTATTGGTTGCATCAAGCCTAATGGTCCTACACGGTTTGGTCCGTAACGACATTGAAAGAATGCACATATTTTACGCTCTGCATATATCAATGCCAAAGCTATCAAAGCATACACAAGCAATAGCAAAACTCCTATTATAAGGCCTTCTACCAATACTACTGCCCATGGAGCCATACAACTACGAAGTAGTTCGTCTATCCAATTTGTTATGGTTGAAAAGTCAAACATAATTTATCTTTTTTATCTGTCAATATCAGGAATTACATAATCTAACGATCCTCCGATTGCTATCAAATCGGCAATCTTTGTATTTCGAGTAATATGGTCTACAGCTCCAATCAAATTCAAACCTTGTGGAACGAATTTCATACGATATGGAGTCTTATCTCCCTTACTCTCAATATATACACCAAATGCTCCGCGAGCTCCTTCTACTCGTTTGAAGTAATTGCCTTCGGGTAGTTTTATGATTGGTTTTGTTTTAACAGCATAGTCTCCCTCAGGGATATTATCGATAAGTTGCTCTATGATATGCATTGATTGCTCAATCTCTTTCAAACGTATCATATATCGAGCATATGTATCTCCTTCGGTCATTACTACTTGTTCAAAGTCTACTTTATCGTAAACTCCGTAAGGTTCTAATTTACGAACGTCGTTTGCCCAACCTGAAGCACGTCCTGTTGGTCCGAATATACCATATTTGATTGCATCTTCTTTTGACAATACTCCAACTCCCTCCATACGATTGCGAGCTATGATATTGCCTGAGAATAGTGCATGATATTCAGCCAAACCTTTTGGCATGTATTTAATGAAGTTTTTAACCTTTGCCACAAACTCGGGATGTATGTCTGCCATTACACCTCCAATTTTGTTGTAGTTCATAATAAGACGACCTCCGCAAGTATCGTCAAAAATATCAAGTACTTTATCTCTATCGCGGAAACCGTATATAAAGGCTGTAATTGAACCCAAGTCCATACAAAGAGTTGAGTAAAGAAGTAGGTGTGAGCCTATTCTTGACAACTCATCCATTATTGTACGAATATATTTTGCTCTTTCAGGAACTTCAATACCCATAGCCTCCTCAATACACATACATAGCGCATGACGGTTTTGATGAGCCGATAGGTAATCCAAACGGTCGGTGAAGTGTAGAGTTTGAGGATATGTTAACCCCTCTGCCAATTTCTCCACTCCGCGGTGTATATATCCGCAAACAGGATCTATTTTCTTGATTGTCTCACCCTCAATGGCTGTTCTAAAGCGCATTACTCCGTGAGTTGCAGGGTGTTGAGGTCCGATGTTTACAACATAATCTTCGGGAGCGAATATTACTCTCTCCTCCTCTTTTATTGAACCATCGGGTTGTACTTGTAGTGAAATTGTTGTATCGGCGTTGTGCTCATTTGTTTGGGGCACAGGATTTGCCTCCGGCGATACATCATAATCTTTTCTTAATGGATATCCTTCCCAATCTTCACGAAGGAATATTCTTCGCATATCGGGGTGTCCGATAAATCTGATTCCAAAGAAATCGTATACCTCACGCTCGTTTAAGTCGGCAGAAGGCCATACATCTACAACGCTATATAGCATTGGATTTTCTTTATCGGTTGTTGAAGTCTTTAATATAACTCTTTCGTTTGTTTTTGTAGAGTCTATTATATATACTACTCCAAGTGAATCGCCCCAATCGTTACCAATCAACGCAACCAAAGAATCGAACGACTCTTTTTCACTTAAATAGCTTGCAACCATTGGCATCTTTTCAGATGGTACAACCACCATCGAAAGGCCGTTCTCCTCGATTGTTACTTCGGGAAGTATTGCTTTTATTTTATCGTGTATATTTGACATGGGTTTTATTTATCTTGTTCAGCTCTTTTCTCTTTTTTATTCACACCGCCAAAGAAACGTTCTAATTTTACTTTTCTTTGTAATTGCATCATTCCGTACAACATTGCTTCGGGGCGTGGAGGACAGCCGGGAATATATACGTCAACCGGAATTATCTCATTTACTCCTTTTACTACATGGTATGAATTTTTAAAAGGTCCTCCTGATATTGCACATCCGCCAACTGCTATTACATATTTTGGCGATGCCATTTGATCGTATAGACGTTTTAAAACCGGAGCCATTTTGTGAACTATTGTTCCTGCCACCATTATAAAGTCTGCTTGACGGGGGCTGGCGCGGGTTACCTCGAACCCAAATCGTGCCATATCATTGGACGCGGCACCTACTGACATAAATTCTATTCCGCAACAACTGGTGGCAAATGTTAGCGGCCATAGAGAGTTGGAACGTCCCCAATTTATTACATCGTCAAGAACTCCAACCACGACATTTGTTCCTCCTTCTCGCAACTCTTTTACTAATTGCTCGATATACTCGTTGTCTTTGAAGTTTTCATGCTTCATCGACTTCAAATCTACTTTTACTTCCATTCCAATGCTCCTTTCTTCCAAGCGTATGCCAATCCTAATACAAGCACTCCGAAAAAGAACGAAACGCTTATTAATGCTTCAGGTCCCATATCTCTTACCTTTATTGCCCATGGGAACAAGAACACAGTCTCTACATCAAACATTAAAAATAGAATTGCAAACAGATAGTATCCAACCCTGAATTGCATCCAAGAACCTCCGCGAGTAGGAATACCACACTCATATGGCTCACCTTTTTGCGGATTAAATGTACGCGGAGCCAACAATTTTGCCATTGCCAAGGCAGCAGCAACCAGCGAAACTCCGGTAATGAATACTACTACTAATAATGATAGATTACTCATATATGTGTTTTTTTACTTTATATTTTTATCTTTTAATTACAATTTGCTACACTTTGATGTAATTATTTGACGTTTTGGCACTTTAAGCTATCGAAAAAAGCACACATTTTGCCATATACACTTTGCAAAAGTAATACAAACTAATTTTAATTACAAATTTTTACAGTATTCTTTTACTCGAAAATTTCTATTTTTTTGAATATTTATTCACACCCTTTACAATGATTAAAAATTAAAAAAATGAGGTATCTGATTTTCATCAACATACCTCACTTTTCTATATTTTCACAAACTTCTACTCCTCTTACTCTACGGGTTGCTCCCCTTTTATTATACCGTATTTTGTCCAAGAAACACCATTTGCTGTGTTTTCATCAAATATTGCGGAAACATTTGTAGTCCCCGAGTGATCCATAACGTGCCACTTATGATAGACCGTTGCTATATGACGTTCAACCTTGCAATATATACCTATTCTATTCAATCGAGCTTCAAGGTCGGTATCCTCTCCTACCGCAGGGCTTGTAAATCGCTCATCAAATCCGTTCACTTCTAATATATCCTGTTTGTACATCGAGAAGTTACAACCCAACAACCCTTCCCATCTCTCGTTCAAGAAAAAATGACGCAAAAAACCATTGGTCAATCTTATTACCTCCTCGGCATGTCTCACTTTTTTGGTCAAACCACCCCATAAGACTCGAGGCAATATATAACGATGCGCTTTACCCGACGCAAATAACTCGGGAGTTAATGCTTCTGTTATCTCTTTGGTAAGCATTACTCGTCGTCCTGCAACCACCTTTCCATAATCAGCAAACCTCAAATGCTCCTCTATAAATCTTTTATGAGGAATACAATCACCATCAATAAATATAAGATATTCACTCTCCGAAGCAACTATCGCTTTATTCATGATAATCTCTTTTCTCCATCCTTCATCTTCGTGCCAGATATGCTTAACCTTAAATGGCGCTTCGGAAATCAACTCTTTTAATTTTGAAACAAATTCAGGACGTGAACCATCATCTGCAATTATTACTTCAAAATCTTTTTCAGTCTGAACTTTAAGCGATTCAAATGTTAGCGATAATGTTCTAATGTCATTATACACCATTATAATCAAACTACACTTCATTTTCATATTACTGTATTTGAGGGAGTTTATCCTTTCCCTTTGGTGAGAATCTGTAATTTATGGTAAAACTGAATCCTAACGGAGAGTTACTTTTTCCAAAACCAGGAATTATCCACTGTTTTGCATTCCCTTTCTGTGAATCGGCAAATAGGAGTTTATATCTCACATTCCAACCCATCATCAAGCCTTTATAGAGTTTAACCTGCAAACCAAGCAACAATTCTCCCCAATGAGCCACAGATGTTGATTTAGGTATTGATAATCCTGTTTGGATTTCCTCCCAATATGGCGAAGAGACGGTTATATCTGTCAGTTCATAGTTGGCAAATGAGAAGCCATATCTCAGTCCCACATATAACATTCCGGGAATATCTTTATTATAAAGTATATTATAATTCAAACCCACCCTATTGTAAAACGACGGCGATACCTTATATCTGTAATTTCCGCCATCCGGCGTTTCGTCTGCGTATGATATACCAAATTCATATATAGGATAAAATCTGTTATAAAATCCGGCATCGATACTCATCTCGTAATTGCCATACTTTTGTCCTATAATATTCATTACAGGCGAAGCCAAATCTGCACCAATGGTAATTCCGTTGAATTTTGGATGCAAATGCCTCACGGTATCCCCTTGAGCATTTACAATCACACTCTTTTTTGCTTGAACACCAACAGGCAACAACAACACAAGCAATAGCAATATTATCTTAATCTTCTGTAGCATAATATATTCTTACTGTTTGTGATTCTAAATTATTCACCTCAGGAGTTACAAGCTCGGCATATGCAATAGAGTGCGTTGTGTACTTAAACTCATTTATAACAAATGAATACATTGCACCGCACTCAGGTGTTTCGAACTCCAATCGTTTAGAGTATTTATATGTTAAGGTATCGCGTTTGTACTGCTCAGCTATCTGCGAGTTCTCATATCGCAACACATATTTTACCGAATCGGCAGAGATATTCAGAGGAGTAAAAAACATACTTATTTTTGAAGCTTTGTCATATAGAATTGAATCACTCTTTTGATCAACCCCATATACAGTCAACGACTCTATCTCTGCTTCAACAGGAGGAGTTCCCAACGCATATATTCCCACCAATGGCATACCGCTACCGCTTTCGCCACAATACTCTTCGCCACACGACGAAAAAAGTAGTAACAAAACCGACACAAGCACTGCTCTCAACAGATATTTTAATCCTCTAACCATCGAACTATTTCGTCTGTTGTTTTTCTTTTTTTAGGACGCACATCTCCATCGCCTTCGGTATATCCCAATGGTATTATTGCAATAGGCTCCATATTCTCGGACAACGACAAATCTGCTTTTAATTTAGCTGCATCGAAATTACAAACCCAACATGTTCCAAGTCCTGCAGCCGCAGCACTCAAACATATATGCTCCACTGCTATTGCAACGTCAACATCTGTATGGTCTTTCCCATCAAACGAACGATGCCATGCTTCTTCGTGATTTCCGCAAGCTATTATATACATGGGAGCTGTTGCAAACCACTCTCTTGGATATGACTCTTTGACAATCGCTTTTGATTTTTCGCCTGTTACTATCAAAAATTTCCATGGCTGAAAGTTAACCGCAGATGGAGCAATTCTTGCCGACTCCATTATTTGCCCGATAACCTCACGAGACACCTCTTTGTTAGAGTAGCGACGTATAGACGAACGCCCTTCAGCCAACTTTATAAACTCTTGTATATTCATATCAAATCTCTTTTTCTACATTATAACGGTTACGTTCTTGCGAGTTGCGAGCAACCAGCTCTCCCAAAAAACCTGCAAGGAAGAGCAGTGTTCCGATAATCATTGCAGTAAGTGCCAAATAGAAATATGGCGACTCTGTTACCAAGCGATATGCAGAACCACTCCACATTGATATAAGTTTTGTTGCTCCTACAACTATAACCGAAATAAATCCTAAAATAAACACTAAACTTCCCAAAAGTCCGAAGAAGTGCATTGGTTTTACTGCAAATTTATTAAAGAACCATAGAGTTAGAAGATCCAAATACCCATTCACAAAACGGTCGAGACCAAATTTTGTCACTCCATATTTACGAGCCTGATGTTGCACCACCTTCTCTCCTATCTTAACAAAACCCGCATTCTTAGCCAGATATGGGATATATCGGTGCATATCGCCATAAACTTCAATAGATTTTACCACATCCTTGCGATAAGCCTTAAGCCCGCAGTTAAAATCATGAAGTTTTATTCCTGTCACCTTGCGAGCAGTCGCATTAAACAATTTTGTAGGTATTGTTTTAGATTTAGGATCATATCGTTTTTGCTTCCAACCCGACACTAAATCATAACCATCTTTGGTTATCATCTTGTATAATTCGGGAATTTCATCAGGACTGTCTTGCAAATCGGCATCCATGGTTATCACAACATCACCTTCAGCCTTTTCAAAGCCAACATGAAGCGCAGGCGATTTTCCATAATTTCTGCGGAAATTTATACCCTTTACAGAATCATCCTCCGCCGATAATTTTTCTATCACATCCCATGACGAATCGGTACTTCCATCACTCACGAATATTATTTCGTAAGTAAAATTATTAGCATTCATCACTCTCTTAATCCAAGAGTGAAGTTCTGGAAGCGATTCCGCCTCATTATACAAAGGTACTACTACCGAAATATCCATATCTTTTATATTAATTATTGCTAACCGTTGTTTTCTTTTTACGCAAAATCAGAGCAAGAAACAATGAGTAAATTGCCCCCATCATTATCATTCCCCATATACCTTGATAAACAACCTCTATCGGAGACGAAGGTTTCTCTGCCTCTAATTGAGCCGCAAACTCTTCGTCTGTAATCATTCCTGCATTAACCATTTCACCAAGCAACTTATTTACATCAGAGAGTTGATCTTGAAAAAATTGAGGATTTAAGTATTGATAATATACATAATCAAATATTCCACTCAATAGTGATGCAAAAAAATACATTAGCACACTAAATAGGAATAGTTGAGAAAATGACGAATATCCGCTTACATCCCTGAATCGTTTAGTTAATATGTAGCCGACAACAGGCACCACCATTAAAAAAAGCATCAGCAACGTACTAACAAATACCGACTCTTTATCTAATGACGACACAAGCATCTTTACAATTAAAAACAATCCCAAATATATAGCATACTCCATCGAATATGTATATATGCCTTTAGTTTTATTTTGCTCCATTTATCTTTATAATACATTACACCATTTGGCAAAGTTACTATTTTTAGTTTAAAATGCTACTATAATATTGCAGTAAAGAGTATATTCAAAGCAACATTTAGCACATTTACAATAACAAGAAAAGATTTTATCAATAAAAGACAAATATTATTATCCTATAAATGAGCAGAATAAAAAAATATTTAATAAAAATTCGCCAAAATGTTGCAAGATTTAAGAAAATGTTCTACTTTTGCACCCGGGTAAGTCCTCCACGGTCAGCTCCTTGCGAACCCCCCCAGGGCTTGACCGCAGCAAGGGTAGCCGGTTGTAGCGACGCGATGAAGTCAGCTTACCCATTTGCCTCTTTAGCTCAGTTGGCCAGAGCACGTGATTTGTAATCTCGGGGTCGTTGGTTCGAATCCGACAAGAGGCTCAAAAAAAAGGTAACAATAACGATTGATACCTACAAAACAAAATTTGAAATATCTTTGCCTCTTTAGCTCAGTTGGCCAGAGCACGTGATTTGTAATCTCGGGGTCGTTGGTTCGAATCCGACAAGAGGCTCAAAAAAAGGTAACAATAACGATTGATACCTACAAAAACAAAATTTGAAATATTTTTGCCTCTTTAGCTCAGTTGGCCAGAGCACGTGATTTGTAATCTCGGGGTCGTTGGTTCGAATCCGACAAGAGGCTCAAATATCGGATGAGGGTGACCCAAAAGTAAACGGGTCACCCTCTCTTTTATGAGGTTTGAATAAAAAGAGCTATTTTTAGGCTTGCAAAGGCTCCAAAACCGCAGTTTACTAATCGTAAATGAGGATTTTGGAGACAAGCATAACGACAAAAGAGCCTTTTTAGTCACCCTCTTTTTTTTATACACTTAAACAATTGGCATCTTATGAAAGAGCTTAAAGAACGCATACTCAATGACGGAAAATGTTTTACAGGAGGTATTTTAAAGGTTGACAACTTTATAAACCACCAAATGGACCCTACCCTTATGCGAGAAATGGCAAAGGAGTTTGCCAAAAGATTTTCAAGTCACAACATAAACAAAGTACTAACCATTGAGGCAAGCGGTATTGCTCCTGCCATAATGATGGGAGAAGAGTTAGGCGTTCCTGTTCTTTTTGCAAAAAAGAATGTTCCAAGCACCATGGAGAATATGCTCACAACCGAAGTATACTCATTTACTAAGAACAAAAGCTATTCGGTTTGTGTAAGTGCAGATTACCTTAGCCCTAATGATAGAGTTTTGTTTATTGATGATTTCCTTGCCAATGGTAATGCAGCAATAGGAATTATTGACCTCGTGAATAAAGCAGGAGCAAAATTAGAAGGTATGGGCTTTTTAATTGAGAAAGGTTTTCAAGATGGCGGAGAGAAATTACGCAGCAAAGGAATACACGTTGAGTCTCTTGCTATAATTGATAGCCTTGACAACTGCACAATTACTTTAAGGTAACCAACTTTTGATATAGAACGATAAACGACAACGAGCAACGCTTAAGCATTGCTCGTTATTTTTATTAATACTCCTCTTCGTTAAAGAAATCTTGCCTCCTTTTTTCTTTCTGATAGACAATTGTATATAACTGACTATCTCGTTTGGGTAGTATTCGAGCAGTTTATGACCTGTTGGGTAGTGCCAAAATACGTTTTTAATCGTCCTTAAAATCTCTCAAAATCTATTACTCCTCTTCCTCTGGGAGGATAATTTTCTGCAAAGATAACAAAATAATAATTATTTTAGAATATTTTGTTGCTACTATATAACTTAAAGGATTATTTAGCGACCCCCTTCTTGAAAACCTTCCACCTTTTAATGAAATGCCCTAATCCAATAGCACCAAATATTAACCCGATTACATA
>JAFYRT010000075.1 GCA_017546805.1 Muribaculaceae bacterium
AATGAATTATCTGATGAATATATTTTAAAAATTCAATATAAACTTAATAGAAGACCTAGACGGAAACTCAATTTTGATACACCTAAAAATAAGTTCTTTCAATTTTTATCTTAATTTTGCACTTAGTCTTTGAAACTACCTATTGTTATTAGTTAGGGAAATTACCTACTATTTCAACAATTATTTTATATCTTCGCCAAATATAAAATACATTTTACAATGAAAGCGATAAGAGTAATAATTTTAGTTGGTCTCATAGCTCTTTCTTGTTTTATTGCAAGAGGGTTGTTTTCTATGCCAAAAGCCACAGATGGAGAAATAATGGGATTTTCTACAAATGATGTAATTGAAACAATTAAAATAATATCACAAAAACAACACTCTGTTGCTCATACACAAGAGAGGGCAGAGGTAAGAGAATATTTAATCTCCCGTTTAACTGCTATTGGAGATACTCCAACAATCTATACCTATCCTAATCAAGAAGCAAAAGGTTATAAATTTGAAGCAGTTGACATATTGGCAGAATTCAAACCTTTGTTGCAACAGACAGATACAACATATGTTATGCTAGTAGCACATTATGATTCTCGCTATGCTCAACCATTCCGAAACGACACGGTTTGGTCATATGGTGCCGCTGATGATGGGTATGGAGTAAGTATAGCTATGGAGTGCGTAGAAACACTTCTTGAGAAACAGAATGAGTGGAGTCAAGGTGTGAAGATTCTATATACCGATGCCGAAGAGGTTGGTATGATTGGAATGAAAAACATCTACGAACATAACCCGGAAGTATTCGCAAATGTTGGATTGGTAATAAACATAGAGGCTCGTGGACCTTATGGGGCTGCACTTTTATTTGAGACTTCAGAAGGTAACAAAAAATTAATAGATCTTTACAAAGACAAAGCTCACTATCCTGTATCCTATTCGTTAACCAATTTGGTGTATTCTATACTACCTAATTTTACTGATTTTACCATAGTAAGAGATTCTATACCCGGCTATAATTTTGCGACAGTTGAGGATATTAATCACTATCATACCGATTTTGACAACTATAATAATATATCTCCCGATGCAATTCAGCACTATGCATCGCAGATAATGCCAATATTGAATGAGTATGTCACAAATAAAGAGTATCAAGACAAAGAGTATTTAAAGAGTAGCGACAATTATACATACTTTACATTGCCATTAATTGGAGTGGTAATGTTTACTAAGAATCTATATATCTGGTTAGCATTAGTTCTGTTTGTATTATATGCTATTTCCCTTATTGTAGAATTGAGGAAAAACAGTTTTTCTTTTAAACAGATGATGAAATGGTCGTTGAATATATTTTTCCTATCACTTCTCGCCTTTGTAATTGGTGAGTTGATAGCATATGTTTCAACACTTACTTCAGAAGTGCCATTTAAGTTTATGGGTGTGGTTCAGGGGGTACATAATGACAATGCAATTATGTTTATTTCTGTTATAGCAATGGTTTGTATAACATCACTTATATACATTCTTATAGAGATATATAATTTTAAAAATTACTCTAAACTATTACTTTATTCATCTCTTACTGTTCTTTCTGTTTTAAATCTTATAATGGCTTTAGTTTTTACAGAAAGTTTTATGTTCTTGATACCTCTATCGTGTTCACTTATAGCAATATTGATATGGCAAGCGACAAAATTAAAATTTATGATTCCCATTGCCATTGCTCTTATTATATTGCAATCTGTTTCATTCTATTATCTTTTAGCAATGGCATTGACAATAGGAGCTTTGGGTGCGGTGATGCTACTTCTGTTTATTTCGGTGCCAACACTAATAGCTCTTACCGAAATATATATTAGAAAACAATAGATAGCTCTATTGTAGAGCATTACATGAGAAACGAAGTCCCAGAACAAAGTATGGGTCTTTGAGATGTGGATTTACACCAACTTTTGCGAAAATAGGAATTGAGAAATATTTGTGTATGAATATATCCTTTGCAACTGTCATGTTTAAATCAGTTACTGCAAAGTGGTTTGTAGAGAATGATGTAGAAGCCCATGGGGTTGCACCAATATCAAAAATAATATTGAATTTATCCATATAAAGAGGAACAGATAATTGCATGAATGATGTAAAAGCTCTTTTGCCTTTAGTATTAAAACCGTCTGCTCCGGCAAATGCTGTGTACCATTTTATGGCAAGAAATTTTATCTCATAGCCAATTTGAGCTTCGTATGTATGCCCTTTCTTTAGGTTAAAATAGTTGTCATCTCCATTTTTTATATCAGGGTATGCAATATAATAATCGGTTATCATTGCCGAAAACCCTTTAGAATGTCTATATCCAAGAGTTAAATCAAACTCCTTAAAGTTGCTGTTATCAAAAGGAATACTCGACCATATATTAAAAAATGCCCCTTTATAAGATAAGGTAATATCAGGTTGGAAAGAGCCTTCCCCATATTGAACACCACGCACAACATAGTTGTTCACAAATGTTCCACCAATATTAATACGAAGTTTATCCTGTGCATTACAATTAATGAGCAGGATAAATAATGTTATTACTATAAGAGTTACTCTTTTTAGCATATAATCCTAATCAACAATTTCTTTAAATTGCAAATTGTTTTTGAAAAACAGTAGTTGATATTCAATAGAATTATACCAATATTCAAGATTGTGTTCTCCCGGGCGAACAATATAGTCGTGGCTAATTCCGAGTTTCAATAATTTTTTATGAAGATTATTATTTACTTTAAAAAAGAAATCATCATAACCACAATCGATTATAAGCTTTAAATCTCCGTCATTCAGATTTTCTATCTGATTGAAAATCGAAAACTCATTCCACACTTTTCTGTTTTTACTTTTCTCTCCAATTAGCTCTTTAATATCCCAGCTATTGGGGAAATCTCTAATATCTACACCACCGCTTGTACATCCGGCAACTCCAAATATGTCACGATGGCGAATTGAAAGATACAAAGCACCTTGTCCACCCATGCTTAAGCCTGTAATACCTCGAGAATCACGGCTTTTTAGAGTAGGGTAGTTACTGTCGATATACTCAACCAACTCTTTAGTAATAAATGTTTCAAATTTAAAATTCTCATTTATAGTGCTATCCCAATACCAACTTTTCTCTCCGTTTGGACAAACAAATATCATCCCATATTGGTCACTTAATTCAGTAAGTTCAGGCTTAATAATAATCCAAGATTTATGGTAGCCACCATAACCGTGAAGCATATATACGGTTGGATGATTTACACTTTTATCATCAGGCGAAATTACAACACAACCTATCTCTTTATCCATACACTTACTATATACAGCAACAGTATCTACATTTGATGCATTTAGTATATAGTTAATAAATAGCAAACAAATTAGAAAAAATCCTTTTTTCATTATCTTTAAATATAAAATTAAATAAGCACAAAAAAATAGCAATTTCTATAAACTCAATCAAACCTGTTTATTGGTATTTATAGATATTGCTAAAAATAGAGTATCAAAATATCCCTACGTCGGCATTATCCGAACAGGTTCATTGGGTATAATCTCAGCAAAAATTTACTTTATACATATAAATTCAAGCACCCCGTAAGTGTCAAATTGTCAATGACAAATGTAATAATAATTTTATATATACACAAATGGCATATAACAGGCTGAATCAAAAAGTTTATTGATTCAGCCTGTTATGGTTAATTCATCATATAAAATTTTTATTACTTCACTGCCTTATACTGTAATGTGTATAGGTAGCAGTTTTTGTATTTGTCTCCATCGGGGGATTTATAACTTTCAGCCTTAAATGATGGAGCTGTTGAACTCTTAAATCTAAAAATGAGAGTATAATTTGTATCAAATTTAGGCAAAATGTATGATTGCCATTTTTTCATTGTAGTTGTAACAGTTGGAGTATTACCTGTGTAATATATGTAATCGAGAGTTAAGGTATTAGTTGCCTCATTAATATTTCCCTCTACAAGTTGTATTGAAGGAGATTCTCCAACCTCATATGAAGTCTCGAAAGTTATCATTGTTTTGTCGCCAACAACAGTTAGATATGGTTCCGAAATATTATTAATAGAGTCGCTTCCTACAAAGGGTTTGTTTGCAATAGCCTCAACATTTGTAGCATTCCAACACTCTTGAATATTTATGTCTGCAGAATAAATTCCCGATTCATAAGCACCATCAGGTTGGTTATCCCAATCAAGAGAAAAAGTAAATAAAATTCTATTTATTTCGTTTTCGTTAGGTTGTTCTAATCCTGCCCCCGTTAAACTTATAAAAATATTATCTGTTTTTATTATTGGCTGTCCGTTGTTGTTAATAACAGTACCAATGTCATATGATTGAAGGACATTCCCTTTATCACCAATACATGAGTTAAAAGATATAATACCCAACAAAAGGAGTAGGGACGATAAAGTACGTTTAATATTCATATTTGAAGTAATTATATTTATTTTTCAAAATTACAACAAAACAGTGAAATAATCAAAGAAGGAGATGTTTAGCTTTATTCATTATTCTTTTTTAATGAAAACTCAAAGCATAATCCTCCTTCACTTCTGTTACGAACACTTATATTTCCATTATGAAAAGCAACAGCATGTTTGACAATCGCAAGGCCAAGACCGGTTCCTCCCTTTTGTCTTGAACGTCCTTTATCTACTCTATAAAATCGTTCAAACAGACGTGATAGTTGTTTCTCTTCAACTCCTGTCCCATCATCTTCAAAACAAATTTTACACCATTGGTCATTATTTTCTACCAATGTTATATAGATATTTTTACCTCCTGAGTATGATATTGCATTCTCTGTGAGATTGCGGAATATTGAACATATTAAGGATAAGTTGCCATTAACTACTACACGTTCTTTAAAATCTATAATTAGATTAAGTCGTTCGTCGTTTGGCATAATCTCTAATTCATTAGCTATTTCATCAATAATGTTGTTTATTACAATGGGTTCTTTATTTATAAGAGAACTACCATCTTCCATTCGTGTAATAAGAGATACCTCCTCTAATAATCTCCTAAGTCGCTCATTGTTTATATAACATCGTTCTATAAGTTCTTGACGTTTTTCATTACTAATGTTTATGTTTGAAAGTAGAGTTTCAAGACATACCTGTATAGAAGCAACAGGAGTTTTTAATTCGTGATTTATGTTGTTGGTAAGTTGTTTTTTTATTCTTATTTTCTCTTGTTCTTCTTTAAGTTTAGCTTCGTGAGCTATTTCTTTTTCCCTTATTGTTTGTTGCCATTGAGCATATAGTTGAACTATGTGGTTTGATATCGATCCTAATTCATCATTAGGAAATTTCTCGTCTTCATTAATTGATTCACCATTTTCTGCTTTAGCTGCAAAACGATTTAATCGTTCAATATTTTTACCTAATCTTCTGGTTGCAAAATATGCTAATACACTCATGGCAAGACTTATTCCAATCATTATTCCCAGAAAGTTAAAATCTGCCTTTAATAATTCTTTTAATGAAGAGGAGTAGGGTATAGCAGTTCGGACAATAACTCTTTCTCCTTTTGTTGCTGAGTAAAAGTATTGTCTGCCATCACTTAAAGATTGTCTCCCAATGAGATAAGCAGAGCCTTTTTTCAGCGCTTCAGCTATTTCGGGACGAGAACGGTGGTTGTCAAGTGAGTCGGTAGATAACATATTATCATATACAACAGACCCTGATAAAGTAATAATTGATACTCTTAACTCTTCAAAAGGTTGTTCTTGTGTAGATATGTAGTCCTTATATGAAAGGCCATCTTCAACTGTTGTTAGTAGATGTTTGTTGTACAACTGCAGTTGAGCATTCAAAAATTCAGATTTATATTGTTTCTCTCGTAAATATTGAAAATATATAAAACATAATATTATACACCACGAAAAAGCCAGCAACATTAAGAAAAGTCGCTTATGATACGATAGTTTAATCACGGAAGCCATAACCAAAACCTGAACGTGTAACAATATATGAACCGTATGTCCCAATCTTTGAGCGTACACGTGTTATATTTACATCAATTGTACGATCAAGAACTATAACTTCATCGCTCCAAACTTTGCTTAGAATTTGTTCTCGAGACAAAATTTTCCCCCTATTAGAAATAAGGTAAGCCAATAGTTCAAACTCCTTTCTTGCAAGCTTAATCTCTTCTCCATCCACTATACAACGCTTAAATTCCAAGTCGAGTTGCAACCCTTCAACTTGAAGGATATTTTGTTTTTCATTAGCCATCTCTTTGGGTTTATATGCAGATGTTCGTCGTAAAACACTTTTTACTCGAGCAATAACATTGCGTATGGTATATGGTTTCATAATATAATCATCAGCTCCAATATTGAGTCCCATAATCATATCATCTTCTGTATCGCGGGCAGTACAGAAAATAATAGGGATATTAGCTGTTGTTATATCTGCTTTAAGCATTTTTGCCATCTTTATACCGCTAATTTCTCCCATCATAATATCAAGAAGAATAAGAGAATATGTTTTTAAATCAAGAGTTAATGCTTGTTCTGCACTATAGGCTATATCCACGTCATACCCTTCGTTTTCTAAATTAAGTTTTAGAACTTCGCAAAGAGTCTCTTCATCATCAACAATCAATATACGTTCTGTTACCATTACTTTATTGCAATTTATTTTTGCAAAATTATAGAGAATAATTGACTTTGGAGACACAAGAAATCATATTTAATGAAAATGTAATAATTTATGAAATATTTATGAAACAATTTTTCATTTTCTTTGCAGTTGAAATACAATAAGATTATGAATATATTACAAATTTTTACGTTGTTGGGAGCATTAGGAATGTTCCTATATGGTATGAACCTGATGAGTTCGGGGTTACAAAAAGTAGCAGGAGAGAAGTTGAGAGGATTATTATCTGCCATGACCTCAAATCCATTTAAAGGAGTATTAACAGGTTTGGGTATAACTTCAATAATTCAGTCTTCTTCTGCAACAACTGTAATGGTTGTTAGTTTTGTGAATGCCGGTTTGCTTACATTGACACAAGCAATAGGCGTGATTATGGGAGCAAATATAGGAACAACTGTGACGGCATGGATGGTCTCTTTGTTAGGATTTAAGGCTGACATATCTATTCTTGCAGTACCACTTATGCTTTTAGGCTTTCTTTTCTCAAATTCTAAAAAAGATAATCGTAAGAATATAGGAGAACTTATAGTTGGCTTTTCTCTTCTTTTCTTAGGACTTTCATTTATGAAGGATTCTGTTCCTGATCTTCGTCAAACTCCTGAAGTTTTGGAATTTGTAACATCTTGGTCATCTTATGGCTTTGGCTCGGTGTTATTATTTCTTGCATTCGGTACAGTTCTCACACTTGTTCTGCAATCATCATCTGCAACAATGGCTATAACATTAATTATGCTTAGCATGGGATGGATTCCTTTTACTATGGCTTGTGCCATGGTTCTTGGAGAGAATATCGGAACAACAATTACAGCAAATATTGCGGCATCAGTAGGAAACGCTCAAGCCAAACGAGCTGCCATGTCGCATACTATATTCAACTTGTTTGGAGTAATATGGGCACTAATATTATTCAATCCATTTTTGAATTTGATAGGCTATATAATAGAGACATTATTTGGATTACCTAATCCAGCTAAAGAGGGCTTTTCAATTACAGACTCTGCATCTTCAGAAGGAACTGCTGCATTGTATGGACTATCAATGCTTCATACATTATTTAATGTAATAAATACACTTCTTTTAGTTTGGTTTACAAAAGTTATAGCTAAAGCTGTATGTAAGATAATTAGAGCACCTAAGAATCAGGGGAAAGAGATATTTAAACTTAAATATATTTCGGCAGGTCCACTTGCAACTCCTGAACTTTGTGTTGAGCAAGCTTTTGAAGAAATCATACATTTTGCAAAAATCTCAAAAAATGGAGCTATTTATGCTAAAGATGCCATAAATGCTTCAGATAAAGACCAATTTGAAGTGTTGAGAGAAAAACTTGTTAAGTACGAAGAGATATCAGATAGGATAGAGTATGAAATAGCCACTTTCCTAAATGGAGTATCGGCCGAAGAGATAAGCGAAAACACATCAATAAAAATAAAATCAATGTATAAAATAATTGGTGAGTTGGAATCTTTAGGAGATTCTGGTGATACAATAGGTCGAATATTATCGAGAAAGAATATTCACAAACAAGCTTTTGATGAAGAAACCATCAAAAATCTTAATACAATGGCAGATGCTGTTATTGCAACATATGATGTAATGATTTCAAACTTAACAGCAGCACACAAAGGCATATTAAAAGATATTACAAATGCATACAATGCTGAAGAACGTCTTAATACCTTAAGGAATAATTTCAGAGATGCAGTAATTGAGGAGATGGATAAAGGATGTAATAACTATCAAACAAGTGTATATTATATGGATATAATGAACACCTGTGAGAGAATGGGTGATTATATGATAAATATATCACAAGACCTTGAAAGGGGATTTATTCATAAATAGTTATTTTTTCAAATATTAAATAGTTATCGTGTCATTCTTTTAATAAAGTTTGACACGATATTTTTTTTAAATGAATTCTTAATCAAAGCCTAATTATTTTGAAACATTTATGAAATCTATTGCCGGTACTTTTGCAGTGTCAAATTAAAAACATTAAATGACAATGAAAACAAAAGTATTTTTAGCAGCAATTTTAGCATGCATTGGTATCACTGTTAAGGCGCAGGATACGAAATCAGAGGAGCCTAAAGGTAAAGCAATAGTTCAAGTATTTGCAAATTTCCATAGTGGATTTGGAGCAGATAAAAAAAATCTTGGATTTGAACTGGAACGAACTTATTTGGGTTATGAGTACAAATTCAAAGATGGACTATCTGTAAAAGCAGTAATGGATATTGGCAAATCAAGTGATGTTTCTGACTACCAGAGAATAGCTTATATTAAAAATGCAATGGTTTCTTGGAAAAAAGGAAATATGACACTTAATGGAGGTCTTATCTCTACTACTCAATTTAATTTTCAAGAGAAGTTCTGGGGTTATCGCTACATTATGAAGGACTATCAAGATATGTATAAATTCGGAAATAGTGCCGATTTAGGATTGTCAATAGCCTACAAGTTTGCCGATTGGGTATCTGCAGATGCAATCATTGTAAATGGAGAAGGTTATAAAAAACTTCAAATTAATGAAGGTCTGAATTATGGTTTAGGTTTAACACTTACTCCGGTTAAAGGATTTAATATTAGACTATATGGAGGCATTAATGATAATACAGAAGAAGGTAAAAAAGATATCGTGAATATGGCTGCTTTTATTGGTTATCAATCAGATAAATTCAGAATAGGAGCAGAATATAACCACATGCTTAATGCTTCATATAAAGGAGGTAATGATCAATTCGGATATTCAGTATTTGGTTCAGCAAAAGTTGCAAAATTTGCAGATATATATGCACGATTCGATGATCTTTACTCAAAGAACAATTGGAATATATCAAAAGATGAAAGAACTGCAATCGTTGGAGCTCAATTCAAAGTGTGTAAATATGTAAAAATAGCTCCAAATATTAGAATGACTATGCCAAAAGCTGATGGGGCAGAAAATAAATACTCAGCATATATAAGTTGTTATTTTGGAATATAATAAAATAAAAAAAGAATAAGATTATGAAAAAGATTTATTCATCATTTATGACTTTTATACTTGCACTTGCCATGGTATCTTGTGGAAGTAGTTCAACAAATGATAATCGTTCAGCTCAAGAACTTTCAGGAGCAGGTGCAACATTCCCTCTTCCTTTTTATAATGTAGTATTTGAACAATTTAGCCAAGTTAATGGTGATGTAGTTGCCTATGGAGGTATAGGTTCAGGAGGAGGAGTTAGAAATTTACGTGATAAGATTGTAGATTTTGCGGGTAGTGATGCATTCCTTTCAGATAAAGAGATGGCCGATATGGCTCCTGTAGTACATATTCCAACATGTATGGGTGCTGTGGTTGTAGCATACAATTTAGAAGGTGTAAATAATTTGAATCTTTCGGGAGAGGTTATAGCCGAAATATTCGCAGGCGAAATTAAAATGTGGAACGATGAGCGTATTGTAGCAATAAATCCCGGAGTAAATCTTCCTGAAGAGTCTATTATTCCTGTCTTTCGTTCAGACGGTTCTGGTACAACATTTGTATTTACCGACTATTTGACAAAGGTGAGTCCTATGTGGAAAAAGAAATTTGGTGCCGGAAAATCTGTAAATTTCCCTTCAGGACAAGCTGCAAAAGGTAATCCGGGAGTTGCAGGTGTAATTAAACAAACCAAAAACTCTATTGGATATGTTGGCTCTGAATATGCTTTTGCGCAAAAGATTGCGTACGCAAAAATCAAAAATCAACAAGGAGAATTTGTAGAACCTTCTGCATCAAGTATCTCAGCTGCAGCATCAGGAGATATACCAACTGATACACGTTGCTCAATCACAAATTCATCAGCTGAAGGAGCATATCCAATCTCTACATTCACTTGGATGATTATTTATAAGGAGCAAAATTACTCTGATCGTACTAAGGAGCAGGCTATTGCAACCCTTGATTTGGTTAAATATATACTTTCAGATGAGGCTCAAAACATTACATCAGAGGTTCATTACGCTCCTCTTCCTGACAGAGCTAAAGAATTAAGTTTAAAAAATTTAGAAACAGTTACATACAACGGTGTAACAATAATAGAATAAATAATATCTATGAACGATAAGATATATAGAATAATATTGTTTATAGCAGCATTGATTATGCCGATAGTGTGCGGGGGTGTTATTTACGCCCTCGTCACTGACGCATACGATGCTTTTGAGCATTTCGGATTTTTTCGATTTCTCACATCCTCAGATTGGAGCTATACAGAAGGTTCAGAGCAGTATGGAGCTTTGCCATTTATAACAGGAACATTAATGACCACATTGTTGGCTCTTATTTTTTGTATTCCTTTTTCACTCCCTGTTGCATTGTTTGTGGGTGAGTATTTTAAGGGGAGAAAGATTGCAACTGTATTAAGTACAGTTACAGATTTATTGGCTGGTATTCCATCAATAATATATGGATTGTGGGGATTTTATACACTACGTCCTATTATTATGGCATTGAATATTTCAGAACAGGGTTCGGGTATTCTTACTGCCTCATTGGTTTTGGCGATAATGATAATCCCTTATGCTGCATCATTAAGTGCTGAGTTTATAAAAATGGTTCCAAATGATTTGAAAGAGGGAGCTTATAGCCTTGGTGCTACACGAGCAGAAGTTATTCGTAAAGTAGTTTTTCCGGTTGCCGGTTCTGGTATCTTTTCTTCATATGTCTTGGCTATTGGTCGAGCATTGGGAGAGACAATGACAGTTACAATGTTGATTGGTAATACAAATAATGTTCCTAATTCAATAACTTCAACAGGAAACTCAATGGCATCTATTATTGCCAATCAATTTGGAGAGGCAGATGATTTACGTCTTTCATCATTAATTGCTATCGGACTCATTTTGTTTTTGATTACAGCGGCAATTAATATGATTGGTAAGATAATGATTAAACGAGCAAGAATATCTTAAACTATGAGTACATTTAAATTGAAAAACAGATTAGCAAAAGATAAGTTGATGTTGTGGGGAATTTGTCTTCTTGCAGCACTTACGGCAGTTCCATTACTTGCTATATTAGGAGAAGTATTATTGCGTGGTTACGATCAATTAACATGGTCGTTTTTTACAGAACCAACACCTACGGCTTATAAAGCCATGAAGGCTATTGAGGCTGGTGAGCCAATACCCGGAGGTATTGCAAATGGAATTATAGGTACAATGATAATGCTTTCAATGGCAATTGTAGTCGCGGTTCCTATTGGAATATTGTGCGGAGCATTTTTAGCCGAGCATCAAAAAAGTCGCTTTGCTCAAACTATAAGTTATCTTACAGATCTTTTACAAGGAACTCCATCTGTTATTATTGGTATCATTACATATATCTGGGTTGTTGTACCTATGAAAGGTTACTCTGCTATTGCAGGAAGTGTTGCATTATGTATAATGATGTTACCTCTTATTATTCGATCAACAGAGGAGACATTAAAGATTCTTCCTGCATCGCTTAAGGAAGCGGGGTTGGCTTTAGGTGGAAACAAGGCAAGAGTAATGCTTAAAGTTCAGCTACCTGCGGCATTTGGAGGTATATTTACAGGTGTATTACTTGCAATTTCTCGTGTGATTGGCGAAACAGCCCCACTGATGTTTACAGCACTTGGATGCTCGCTTATCAGATTTGCAGTAGATAAGCCTATTTCAGCAGTACCACTGCTTATTTGGGAGTTCTTTAACGACCCTAATCTTCAAGATTTGATTTGGGGTGCATCTCTATTCCTTTTATTATTTGTTCTTACATTAAATATTATAGCTAAATATATTGCAAAGAAATGGAATCAATAAAACCAATATTAGAATTTAAAAAGACTTGTGTATCATATACCAAGCAGACTATGGCAGTAAAATATGTGTCGGCAACTATTGAAAGAAACACTATTACAGCTATTATGGGTCCTTCGGGATGTGGAAAATCAACTCTACTGAGAGCAGTAAATCTTATGCATAATCTATACCAAAACATACGAGTTGATGGTGAAATTTTATTGAATGGAGAAAATATCTTGTCAATGGAGCCAATTGATGTACGACGTAGAGTAGGTATGGTATTTCAACGTCCTGCACCATTCCCCACTATGAGCATATATGATAATGTCTTATCTGGATTTACATTAAATGGTATTCGTTTGTCAAAAGCAGAAAAAGATGCAACAGTAGAACGATGTTTAAAAAGTGTTGCTCTTTGGGATGAAGTTAAGGATGTGTTAAATAAGAAAGGTACTTTCCTTTCGGGAGGACAACAACAACGTTTATGTATTGCTCGTGCCTTGGCAATGAAACCTGATGTATTGTTAATGGATGAACCCACCTCGGCACTTGATCCAATTGCAACAAAACACATAGAAGAATTGTTATTGGAATTGCAGAAGGAGGTGACAATTTTAATTGTTACACACAATATGGGACAAGCAAAACGAATATCATCTAAATCAATGTTTATGTACTTAGGAGAACTCGTAGAGTATGATGATACTGAAAAAATGTTCTCAAATCCTGTTGATGAACGAACTAAAGCATATTTGACAGGGAAAATGGGTTAATTTTATATATTTATTGAAGGTGTAGGATAGGAGAGTAGTAATATTCTTTTATCCTATATTTGTTTTATAATATCTTTTTCTGTAATTTAGTCTGGCAAACACTAATATATTAAGCATAAATGATATTAGAGCAATCAAATAGAGAAAAAGAGATTTATAAAGTAACCATATGGGGCAGTGTAGTAAACTTTGTATTACTTGTCTTTAAATTTGTAGCAGGGTTTGTAGGTAATAGTTCTGCAATGATAGCAGATGCAGTACATTCACTTTCGGATTTTATTACAGATATTATAGTTGTGGTATTTGTTCGCATATCTGGTAAACCTGAGGACGAAGACCATGAGTATGGACATGGAAAATACGAAACTCTTGCAACTGCAATCATTGGAGCTGTATTGCTTATTGTTGGTATTGGAATACTTGTTGACTCAACAACAACTGTAATAGACGTGATTAAAGGAAAAGAGCTCGAGGCTCCAAGTATGTTGGCATTGTCGGCAGCTGTAGTATCTATACTATTAAAAGAAATTATATATCAATATACAGTATTTAAGGGTAAAAGGCTTAATTCAAAGGCTGTTATTGCCAATGCATGGCATCATCGTAGTGATGCATTTTCTTCAATAGGAACATTAATAGGTATATCAGGAGCAATATTTTTAGGAGCTAAATGGAGAGTACTTGACCCAATTGCTGCATTTATTGTGAGTATATTTATTATAAAAGTTTCTGTAAGCTTAATTAAACCTTGTCTTGAAGAGTTATTGGAGAAATCGTTACCAAAAGAGATGGAAAAGAAGATATTGTCAATAATTCTTTCATACCCTGATGTTACATCACCTCATCATCTTCGCACTCGCCACATAGGAAATCATATTGCAATAGAGGTTCATATCAGAATGAATGGAGAAATGACATTGAATAATGCTCATGAAATTACAAAGCAAATTGAGGCTTCACTGAAAGAGGAATTCGGAAAAGATACTCACATAGGTATACATATGGAACCTATAAAATAAAATAAAATAAATTAGATTAATAATAATTCAGTATATATAGTAAAAACGAGGATAGCCAATTGGTTATCCTCGTTTCGTATTTTTATATGTTGTGGTTATTATACCAATTTGTGAATAACAAGTCCGGAACGAAGTTTAGGCTCAAACCAAGTAGTTTTTGGAGGCATAATATTGCCTGTATCAGCAATATCCATCAATTGTTGCATTGATACTGCGTATAGAGCCAAAGCAACTTTCATTTCACCATTGTCTACTCTGCGTTTAAGTTCTCCCAAACCACGAATACCTCCAACAAAATCTATACGTTTGTCAGAACGTAAGTCTGTAATTCCAAGAATATCTCTTAGAATTAGGTCAGAAGATATTGTAACGTCAAGAACTCCGATAGGATCTTCGTCGTTATATGTTCCCTCTTTTGCTGTCAAAGAGTACCATTTACCACTCAAATATAGAGAGAAGTTGTGAAGAGCAGAAGGAGAGTAAATATCTTCACCTTTTTCCTCAACAATAAAGTTCTCATTCAATTTTGCAAGAAACTCTTCATCGCTCAAACCATTCAAATCTTTAACTACGCGGTTGTAGTCGATGATTTTTAGTTGCGATGCAGGGAAACATACAGCCAAGAAGTAGTTATACTCCTCGTCTCCTTTATGGTTAGGATTTTGTTTCGCCTTTTCTGCCCCAACAAGAGCTGCTGCAGCTGTTCTGTGGTGTCCGTCTGCAATATAAAGATAGGGGATAGATGCAAATATTTCAGTAATGCGAGCAATATCTTTTTCGTCATCTATCAACCAGAAGTGGTGTCCAAAACCATCAGGTGTAACAAAGTCATATTCAGCTTTTTTGCTAACAGTTTTTGTTACAATAGCATCAAGTTCTTCTTCATCGGGATATGCAAAGAATACAGGTTCGATATTTGCGTTGTTAATACGAACGTGTTTCATTCTATCTTCCTCTTTGTCGCGACGAGTTAACTCGTGTTTTTTGATAACACCACTCAAATAGTCTTCAACATTAGCACAAACAACCAAGCCATATTGAGTTCTGCCATCCATTGTTTGAGCATAAACATAGTAGCACTCTTTTTCGTCTTGAACCAACCAGCCATTGTTTTGCCATTTATTGAAATTTTCAACAGCTTTGTCGTATACCTCCGGAGCATGCTCGTCGGTACCTGGAGCAAAATCAATTTCTGGTTTTATAATGTGATAAAGAGACTTTTCATTTCCCTCAGCTTCCATGCGAGCCTCTTCAGAGTTTAGTACGTCGTATGGGCGAGAAGCAACCTCTTCCACCATTGATTGGGGAGGTCTGATACCTTTAAATGGTTTAATTTTTGCCATGATATTTATGTGTTTCAATTATAAACTCCAAAAGAGGAAACTCCAAAACGAAGTTACCTCTTTAGTTCATTGTTATATCTAATAAATACTATTTATTAACGCGGAATCTATCGATACCTTCTTTCAAATAACCAACAGATTGCTTAGCTGCTGCTATACCTGCATTGATATTTGCTTCTGCTGTTTGAGCACCCATTTTTTTAGGAGTGAAGAAACAACGGTTCTCGAATTTAGTTTTGAACTCTTCAGCATTAACGGGAGCGATATCCGATACATAACGGAAATCAGCTCTCTCTTCCATTAATTTAACTAACTCCTCTTCGTTGATAACCTCTTTGCGTGCAGTGTTGATAAGAACAGCACCTTTAGGCATTTGGTTAAGAAGTGCGTAGTTGATTGATTTTTTAGTTTCGTTAGTTGCAGGAATGTGAAGTGAGATGAATTGACACTCTTTGTAAAGAGTATTAACATCTTTAACAGGAGTAACACCAGCCTCAATCATAGCTTCATCTGGGCAATATGGGTCAAATGCCATAACTTCCATGCCAAAACCTTTGGCAATACGAGCTACGTTGCGACCAACTTGACCGAATGCGTGAATACCGATTTTTTTACCAAGTAACTCAGTTCCTGAAGTTCCGTTAAACATATTACGAACCATCATTACTGTCATACCGAATACAAGTTCAGCAACAGCGTTTGAGTTTTGTCCCGGTGTGTTCATAACGCAAACACCTTTTGCAGTAGCAGCCTCAAGGTCAATGTTGTCATAACCAGCACCTGCTCTTACAACTATTTTAAGGTTTTCTGCAGCAGCAATAACCTCTGCATCAATAATGTCGCTACGAACTATAATTCCGTCAACATCTTTAACAGCATCCAAAAGCTGAGCTTTTTCAGTATATTTCTCCAATAATACGAGTTCAAGGCCGGCAGCCTCAATCTCTTTTCTTATACCATCAACTGCAACTGCAGCAAATGGTTTATCGGTTGCAACTAATATTTTCATATCTGTTTTTAATTAAAAGAAACCCACTTGAAGATTTTGTAAAACTTCAAAGTGAGTTTCAATCGGTTTTATTATCTATTAATATTTATTTTCGAACTCTTTCATTACGTCAATAAATGCGGCAACACTCTCTTTTGGCATTGCGTTGTAGATTGAAGCTCTGAATCCACCAACTGAGCGGTGTCCTTTGATACCAATCATACCTTTAGATTTAGCGAACTCTACGAATTCTCCTTCAAGTTCTTGATATTCCTCATTCATAACGAAACATACGTTCATTATTGAGCGGTCTTCAACTGCAGCAGTACCTTTGAACAAACGGTTGCGGTCAATCTCGTCGTAAAGCATTGTTGCTTTCTCTACGTTAATTTTCTCAAGAGCAGCAACACCTCCTAATGATTTGTAATATTTAAGAGTTTGTAATGCTGAGTAGATAGGCAAGCATGGAGGAGTGTTGAACATTGAACCTTTTTTAATGTGTGTACGGTAATCCAACATTGTAGGAATAGCTCTGTCAACTTTACCAAGAGCATCCTCTTTAACGATTGCCAATGTTACACCTGCGGGAGCCAAGTTCTTTTGAGCACCTGCGTAGATGATATCATATTTTGAAACGTCAATTGGACGAGAGAAAATATCTGAAGACATGTCAGCTACCAAACGAGCTTTTACATCGGGATCTTTTCTAATCTCAGTACCAAATATAGTGTTGTTAGATGTAAAGTGGAAATAATCTACATCTTCAGGTATTTCGTAGTTTTTAGGAATGTAGTTAAAGTTTGCATCTTTTGATGAAGCAACAACTTCAACCTCTCCAAATAATTTAGCCTCTTTAATAGCGTTAACAGCCCAAGTACCTGTTTCCAAGTAAGCCGCTTTAGTTTTTAGCAAGTTGAAAGGAACCATACAGAATTGCATACTTGCACCACCGCCAACTAATACAACTTCGTATCCTGCGGGAACGTCAAGAAGTTCTTTAATCAATGCTTGAGTTTCGTCCATAACAGCAACGAACTCTTTTGAGCGGTGCGATACCTCCAAAATTGAAAGACCTGTACCAGCAAAATCCATAACAGCATCAGCTGTATTTTTAATAGTGTAGGGACTCAAAATTGAGGGGCCTGCATAAAAGTTGTGCTTTTTCATCTTTTTAAAATTTGTATGTTTATAATTTATTTTTTCAATATTGATGTCAATATTTACCTTTTGTTTTTTAGGCATGACAAAATTAATACATATTTTCTGTTTTGCAAATAAAATTCAAACAAAATGTAATTTAAATCTTATTAATCTTTGTCTTTTTGCTAATTTAAACCTCGCTGATTTATATAAGCCGTTGAGTTATATTATTTTTTAGAAAATTTCTCACCCCACAAGTGCTCCATTCTCTCTCTCATTTTTTCCTCTGCGGCATTATATTGAGGCTCCCATAACGACAGATCTTTTAGCTTGTCAGGCATAAATTGTTGTTTTACGAAGTTTCCTGCATAGTTGTGAGCATACTTATAACCACTGCCATATCCCGATTCTCTCATAAGTTTTGTTGGTGCATTTCTAAGGTGCAGAGGCACGGGTAAATCGCCACTCTCCTCAATTATGGCAAGAGCATCGTTAATCGATTTATACGCAGAATTACTCTTTGGACTTGTTGCTAAATATATAGTAGCTTCAGCCAATATAATTCTTCCTTCGGGCCAACCTATCTTTTCGAGAGCATCAAAACATGCGTTAGCAATAAGAAGGGCATTTGGATTTGCTAATCCTATGTCTTCGGCTGCCGAAATAACCAATCTTCGTGCAATAAACTTCGGATCTTCTCCACCTGCAACCATTCTGCCTAACCAATATATTGCAGCATCAGGGTCGCTACCTCTGATCGACTTGATAAATGCAGATATTATATCGTAGTGCATTTCACCATCTTTATCATATGCTGCAGGATTTTGTTGCAAACGTTCAGTTACAACACTATTATTAATAACAATCTCCTCGTCGTTTTGATTACTTTGAGTAATAAGATCTATTATATTAAGCAACTTGCGGGCATCGCCACCCGAGTATCTGAACAGAGCATCCGTCTCCTCGATATTAAATCTCAGATTTTTTAGATATATATCTTCAGTGATTGCCTTGTTTAATAGCTCCTGCAAGTCGCTATCTTCTAAAGGTTTGAGAGTATACACCTGACAACGCGAGAGTAGGGGACGAATAACCTCGAAAGATGGATTTTCTGTAGTAGCACCAATTAGTGTTACAGTACCATTCTCTACAGCTCCCAATAGCGAATCTTGTTGTGACTTGCTAAAGCGATGAATCTCATCAATAAAAAGAATGGGACGTGCAATTGATTGAAATACACCAGCACTCTTACACTTCTCTATAACATCTCTAACATCTTTTACTCCAGAGTGAATAGCACTTAATGTATAGAAAGGAACTTCTAATATAGTAGATATTATTTTTGCCAATGACGTTTTACCAACACCCGGAGGTCCCCACAATATAAAGGATGATATTCTTCCGCTCTCAATCATATTACGAAGAATTGCACCTTTTGCAACAAGGTGTTTCTGTCCTATATATCCATCAAAATTTATGGGGCGTAATCTCTCAGCTAATGGTTGGTGTATCATAATATATATAAGGTTATATTTGCGAAGATAATAAATTAATTAAAGAGTAAGAAACAGAATCAAAATAAACTTTAAATAATTTTTTTTCATCTTTACATTAAACCTTCGTTATAAAACATGGTCATAAAGACAGAAACTTAAATAAAAACAGCTATGAAAGTTACAAAATTTAATTTAGTATCAATGTCATTGGTAGCAATGATGAGTGTATCTTCAGTATCTTTTGCACAAAATTGTGAGAAACTATCTTCAAAAGAGCTGGCTGAGAAAAAAACAGAGATGATGAAAGAGAGTTTGGATTTATCAAAAAAACAAGCAAAACAAGTTTATGAAATAAATCTAAATTATATTGAAGCAAAAAAAGCAAGTATGGATTCTCGTCCCGGATTGCCAAAAGATGGCAAACATTTTAAAGGAGAAGTATGTCCACAGGCACCTGAACGTCCAGGAACAGGATTTGACAAAAACTGTCCTCAAAGACCATGCCCTCAAGCAAAACCTGAGTGCAAAGGTCCTGACGGAAAACCTCAAATGAAACCCGAATGTGGGAAATCTTGCCCAGCTGGCAAACCGATGGCAAAACCTGAATGTAATAAGCCATGCCCACAAGTAAAACCGGATTGTGGCAAACCATGCCCTCTGATGAGACCCGAGTGTGAGAAACCAAAATGTGACACTGCATTTATGAAAGGGAATCCTCATCAAATGAAAGGTTGCAAACCCGATTCAGTTACAATGAAATATCACAATGAGATGAAAGAGGTTTTAACGGCAGCTCAATACGAGAAGTGGATGAAAATTCAATGCGAAAAAATGAAAGATTTTAAAGGACACAAACCTATGCCATGTCCTAAAAAATAAAAGGCATAAGCTATAAAACAAAAAAGGCTATTGGGATAAACTCAATAGCCTATTTTGTTATGATATAAATATTATTTTAACTTTCAACAAAAAAAGAGTTCGGCGTATAACCGAACTCTTAATACTAATAATATGTATTGAATATTATTTTCTAACAATTGTTTGCTCTCTGTCTGGGCCAACAGATACAATCTTGATAGGTACTTCCAATTCCTCTTCCAAGAATTTGATGTAGTTTTTGAACTCAACAGGGAATTCGTCCTCAGATTGCATTTTTGTCATATCGCAATTCCATCCTGGAAGTTCTTTGTAGATTGGCTCAATATCCTCTTCAATTGAGAATGGGAATTCTGTTACAACCTCTCCGTTCATTTTGTATGCAACACAAGCTTTGATTGTTTTGAATGAGTCAAGCACATCACTCTTCATCATAATCAAATCTGTTACACCATCAATCATGATTGCATATTTCAAAGCTACAAGGTCAATCCATCCGCAACGACGTTTACGTCCTGTAACAGCACCAAACTCATTACCGTTTTTGCAGATGATTTCTCCTGTTTCGTCAAACAACTCAGTGGGGAATGGACCGCTACCTACGCGAGTACAATATGCTTTGAAGATACCATATACTTTACCAATTTTTGTTGGAGCAATACCCATACCTGTACAAGCACCTGCACATACTGTATTTGATGAAGTTACAAAAGGATATGAACCAAAGTCAACATCCAACAATGTTCCTTGAGCACCCTCTGCCAACATGCTTTTACCCTCTTTAAGAAGGTTGTTGATTACATGTTCGCTATCAATCAATTTAAACTCTTTTAGATACTCTAAAGCCTCAAAGAACTCTTGTTCTAAAGCATCGATGTTGTACTCAAAGTTCAACGATTTCAAGATTTGCTCGTGTTTAGCTTTTGCTTTAGCATATTTTTGGTCAAAGTTCTCTAATATATCTCCAACTCTTAAACCGTTACGGCTAACTTTGTCGGTATATGTAGGTCCGATACCTTTTCCTGTAGTACCAATTTTAGCATCACCTTTTGCTGCTTCGTAAGCTGCATCCAACATACGGTGAGTAGGCATGATAAGGTGTGCTTTTTTTGAAATATACAAACGCGATTTCAAATCGTGTCCGCTCTCTGCCAATGCTACTGCTTCTTGTTTAAACAAAATTGGATCCAATACTACTCCGTTTCCGATGATGTTTATTTTACCACCTTGGAAAATTCCAGAAGGGATTGAACGCAATACATATTTCTCTCCGTTAAAAACAAGAGTGTGACCGGCATTAGGTCCGCCTTGGAAGCGGGTAATTACACTATACTCGGGGGTAAGAACGTCAACTACTTTACCTTTACCTTCGTCTCCCCATTGTAATCCTAATAACACATCTACTTTCATACCTGTGCTTATTTACTTTTTTTTGTTATTTAATATTTTCTTTTTGTTTTCTAAATTATTCTCTTTTGCAATAAGTTTGGCTTTTAGTGTTGCTTTTCGTTTGGCATTTACACATGAACTACAAAGCCCGTATACTGCAATGGTGCTATATGATGTTAAAAATTTACCATATTTTTTACTATTTACAGCACTAATGGTTTCGCTGTCTTTAACATCTTTAATTTTACCACATTTGGTACAAATCAGCCTTATATATACTTGAGATAATGGAACTTTCTCGAAATATTTTTTCCCTTCTATCTCATGCTCTCTTAGAATTTGAGCATCAATAAGTGCAGATAATGTATTATATACAGTCGCTCTACTGATTCTTGTACCTCTGCTCAACACCTCATTAAGTATATATTCTGCATCAAACTTCTTGGATGTTTCACTAACGACATCAAGAATAAAATATCTTTCAGGTGTTTTTCTGAGTTTGTTCTCTTCAAGGTATTGATTAAACTTAATTCTTAAGCTCTCTTTGCTCTTATCATCCGACATAGAATTTTATTTTGTTTTTAATCAATTATGAATTGAACATATAACCTTACAAATTTACAAACTTTTTCTTTATTATCTACCATATTAAGCGTAAAAAACTCCCTTATTCACTATTTTTTGAATAAAGGAGTTTATATATTAGAGATTTATAGTTACTCTATAGCTAAATCATCTGTTAGTTTTCGAATCTATCTATAATATCATTTGTAATTAAAGCTAAAAATATATTATCCGATTTTGAATATTCTAATGCTTTTGCTTTTACAGTTTCTATAGTTTCTTGACTAATTTCTGATTTGTTTATAAGCAACCTGATGAATAATCTAAAGGCGAAATATAGATGATCCTCGTTTTCTGAGTTCACATATTCCAAACATAGCTGTTCGGCATATGGTAATTTCGAAAATAAGAACATCGAGGCTATATCTGCAACTTCCGAATATTTTATATCCTCAATCCACTCTTTTGCAATATCGATGCTCATCTCAGAGTGGGGGAATATCATTGTAGCAAGAAGTTTTGATTCTCTGATGTTTTCGTTCCAAAGCCTTATCGCAACCTCTTGGCTTGGTGAATACTTTTCAGCCAAAGTGCGCAATTGAGGAAGAGATAATCCAAAGATTATCTTATAATCCATCCCTCTGTTTCGCATACTTGTTGAAATTATTCCATTCATTCCAAGACGGAAATCGTTTTTTATGCTTTTTATTATTTCGTCGTTATTCATCACGATAATTCCTCTATATTAATCGTTATAGGTATCCAATGCTGAGTAATCTTTTGAGTAACGCAACATTTGCTCGTCATACTCTTCGTTGTAAGTAACAGTAACGTCTGTAACCATTCCATTCTCATCCTCAACCAATGAGTATTTGGGATTGACGAATCCTTTGTAAGGAGCAAGATTTAATTTTTTGTAGCGAGCCAATACCTCTTTGTGTAGTTCAATATCAACTTTTACCGCATATTTCTCAACCAAAGCTTTACCTGCCTCGTAATCACCCTCTGATTTTATGCGTTGAACCTCAGCAAGAAGTTTTCCAAACAAGGCGCGAAGTTTGTCGTAATCGTTGATTTTTACATAGCTTTTTCCATCGATTTTCTCAATTGAAATTACGTTATCTTCAGCTCCGTTTTCCAAACACCATTTAGCAATAAGTTGACGGTTACGCATATGAGACTCTTCAATGTCATTACCCAACTCAATACGAGTTAATTGAGTCATCAAACCGTTCATTATATATGAGTAGTAGTTTGATTTGTAAGCATCTTCGTTTGGCAACAGGCCTAACTCAATGATTTTATCATCAGCCATATAGTACATTGCAAACAAATCGGCACGTGTCTCTTCTAATGTTGAAGCATATGCTTTCAAAGCATCAGAATCCACTCCTGGAAGAAGTTTTCCTGAACCGTGTCCAAGACACTCGTGAAGGTCTGTGTGTAGGTTGTCCGAAGCAAAGCCGTATTTGTTCATCAATTCGCGAGTAGGCTCATCAATAACAAACTCCTCTTTAAATCCGTTACCCAAAGCAGCTTGATCGTATGCGTATGTGATGTTTTCGATAGTTACAGATTTTGAACCATAGTCACGACGAATCCAGTCTGCATTAGGTAGGTTTATACCAATAGGAGTGCTTGGGTAGCAATCTCCACCTAACATGGCAACAGTAATTACTTTTGCAGTAACACCTTTTACTGTCTCTTTTTTGAATCGGCTATCGATAGGAGAGTTGTCCTCGAACCATTGTGCATTTGCACTGATAGTCTCTGTGCGAGATGATGCTTCAACGTTTTTGAAGTTGATTGATGCTTCCCAACTTGCTTTCATGCCAAGAGGATCTCCGTAAACTTCAGTGAATCCGCAAATGAAATCTACATTACCTGTTAACTCTTGAACCCAAGCAACAGCGTACTCGTCAAATGTTTTAAGATCTCCTGTTTTGTTGAATTCTATTAGAAGGTCAATAACATTGCGTTGCTCGTCGTTTTCAGCAACACCTTTTGCCAATTCCAACCAGTAAACAATGCGCTCAAGAGCTTTTGAATAGCGTCCACCTACTTTATATACCTCTTCGTAAATTTTACCGTCACGTTTAACCAAACGACTGTTTAATCCGTATGAGATTGGTTGGTTATCGTTAGGTTTACGCATTTTTGCATAAAAATCTTCCGCCTCTTTTTGAGTTACACCATCATAGTAGTTTCCTGCTGAAGTTTGAACCAAATCATATCCGGCAGCCAAGTTAATACGTTTAGGCATAACCTCTTTATCAAAGATAACAGGTGTCAATTCCGCAATTAGATTATCAACAGTTTCTCCCTCTTTTACAGGAAGTAAAGTTGGGTCTACAGCTTTAACTTGCTCTACGAAAAACTCTTGTGAGAATCCTGGAACAAATTTGTCAGCAGCATAGTGGTGGTGAATACCGTTTGAGAACCAAATGCGTTTTAGGTAAACAACAAATTCTTTGTAATCAGCACTCTCTTTGTCTCCGTTGTAATTTTGGTATACAGCCTCCAATGTGCGACGTATTGCAAGGTTGTATTTGCCATTTTGGTCGAAAAGAATATCACGTCCCTCTTGAGCAGCTTCAGTCAAATAATAGATATAAAGCTTTTGATTTAAAGACAATTCTTCAAATCCGGGGACTTGATAACGAAGAATTTGTAAGTCTGCAAATTTATCCACGTTGTAATTGAATTTAGGCTCATTCTCGGTTTTTGAGCAACTAACGAAACTCATACCGAAAAACAGAGCGGTTGTTGTGATTAAAAATAATTTTTTCATCTCCTATTTTATTTATTATTAATTGATTATTCTACATACAAGACTAATCCTTTAAGATATTCACCTTCCGGATGATATATATTGATTGGATGGTCGGCAGGTTGAGTCAGCTGGTGTAGAATTCTGACGTTTCTTCCTGACATTGCAGCTGCACTGAAAACTGCCAATCTGAACTGTTCTTTGGTAACAACTTGCGAACATGAGAATGTAAATAGAATTCCACCCGGTTTAATCTTCTCGAATGCCTTTGCATTTAAACGTTTGTATCCTTGAAGTGCGTTGTGAAGCGCATTTCTGTGTTTTGCAAATGCTGGAGGGTCAAGAATTATCAAATCGTAATTATCGCCCATCTCGTCGAGATATTTGAACGCGTCCTTAACGTAAGCTTCATGTCGTTCATCGTTAGGGAAGTTCATCTCAACGTTTTTCTTTGTCAAATCTATTGCTTTGGCAGAGCTATCAACTGAGTGAACCAATTCTGCGCCACCCCTCATTGCATAAAAAGAGAAACCTCCTGTGTAGCAGAACATATTCAAAACCTTGCGGTTTTTAGCATATTTTTCAAGCAATGCTCTGTTGTCGCGTTGATCAACAAAGAATCCTGTTTTTTGCCCTTTTAGCCAATCTACATAAAATTTTAATCCGTTTTCAATAGCAACATTGCCTTTGTACGAACCTCTGATATAATCATTTTGAGGATCGAGTTGAGCTTTATAGGGTAGAGTAGTGTCCGATTTGTAATAAACCTCTGTTATAACACCGTCCATAACCTCCATAAGAGCATCTGCAATTACTTCGCGGGCAAAGTGCATTCCGGGAGAGTGAGCTTGCATAACAGCAGTTGAACCGTATATATCAATAATCAATCCAGGAAGGAAATCTCCCTCGCCGTGAATCAATCTAAAACAGTTGCTTTTCTCTGTTCCTGCAATTCCGTATGCTAAACGCAAATCGTATGCACTTGCCAATCTCTTTTTATAAAAATTGTAATCTATCTCAATCTCTTCAAAAGATAAAACTCTAATAGCGATACTTCCAATTTGGTAATGTCCTGTTGCTGCAAAACTTCCGTCGTTGAAATATACATCTACAACATCTCCCTCTTCAGGCTCACCAACAAATTTTGCTATTGCTCCTGAAAAAATCCAAGGGTGTCTTCTCAATAAAGAGTCCTCTTTTTTTGGCTTTAGTATTATTTTTGTCTTACTCATATCTTTAGTTGAATAATCTAATTATATCATTAGCATTTGCGTAAATAAGCAGTGCAAACAATAGGAACATACCAACCGTTTGAGCATATTCCATAAATTTAATGCTTGGTTTTCGACGTACAATAACTTCATATAATAGGAATAGAACGTGTCCTCCGTCTAATGCAGGTATTGGCAAAATATTCATAAATGCCAAAATTACAGACAAGAATGCAGTCATATTCCAAAATCCCTCCCAATTCCAAGTAGCAGGGAATATACTTCCGATAGTTCCAAATCCACCAATGCTTGAAGCGCCCTCTTTTGTGAAGACATATTTGAAATCACTGATATAGCCTGACAATGTTTCGAATCCTTGTTTAACTCCTACGGGAATAGCTTCAAATAGAGAGTATTTTTCAACTTTTGGCTCGTATACCTCTGTAATTGGTTGAAGTTGTATTCCTAACTTTTTGTCATCATTTAATTTTACCTTAACAAAGTTTGTCTTGCTATCTTTTTGGTAGCATACGGTAACGCTATCTCCCGGATTGCAATTATCAAGAATTTTAAACAGTTGAGAAATATCTTCTGTAAGTCTGTAGTTTACAGATAAGATTTTAGAGCCTTTCTCTAATCCGGCTTTATCTGCTCCACCTCCTGCAACTACATCAGCAATAACAGGTCTTACTCTATACGAAGCAAAGCCCTCTTGAGACGCTACCAATTTAAGCATGAAGTCTTCAGGTATTGCAATTGATGTAGGGTTGCCATGACGTAAAACTTTAACCTCTTTTGCCTCTGCAATCATTCTTAAAGTTTTTCCATCAAGAGCTTTTAAATCCTCTCCATCTGCACTTAATAATATGTCTCCATTCATAAATCCTGCATCAATGGCTGCTTGGCTGAATGTAAAACCACTTGTGACATTTTGTACAGGAATATAGGTTTTACCCCAAGTGAACGCAATCATTATGTATATAAGCAGAGCAAGAATAAAGTTAAACAATACTCCACCTATCATTATCAAGAGACGTTGCCATGCCGGTTTTGAACGGAACTCCCAAGGTTGCTCAGGTTGTTTCATTTGCTCTTTATCCATTGATTCGTCAATCATTCCGGCTATTTTAACGTAGCCACCCAATGGTAACCAACCTATACCGTACTCTGTTTCGCTCTTTTTAGGTTTGAACTTAAACAAAGAGAACCAAGGATTAAAAAAGAGGTAAAATTTCTCAACTCTAACTTTAAAAAGTCTAGCAAATATAAAATGTCCAAATTCATGAACAATTACCAAAAGCGACAGACTCATTATAAGTTGTAGAGCTTTGATAAAAAATGTTTCCATAGGTATTATAAATTTTTGATTAATTCTTTAGTATATATACGAGTAACTTTATCTGTTTCAACGTAGTCCTCGTATATTGGGTTTTTAATAAAATTTCCTGCACTCATTGCCGAATAAGCAAGGTTTGGAATATCTGTAAATTTAATTCTCTCCTCTAAGAATGCCGCAACTGCAATTTCATTTGCTGCATTCAATATACATGGCATATTTCCGCCTTTCTCTATTGCGTCATAAGCAAACTTAAGCATAGGAAAACGTTCGGTATCAGGAGTCTCAAAAGTCATGGTAGAGTAGTCTGCAAGGGTTAATCTCTTACCTCCAAAATCAACTCGCTTAGGATATGTAAATGCATAAGCAATAGGTAATTTCATATCAGGAACACCCAACTGAGCTTTAACTCCGCCATCTTCAAACTGTACCATTGAGTGTATGATTGATTGAGGATGTACTGCAACTTCAACCTGTTGAGGGGTTACACCAAACAACCATTTTGCTTCGATCATTTCAAATCCTTTATTCATTAATGATGCAGAATCAATTGTTATTTTTGCCCCCATAACCCAATTTGGATGTTTGAGTGCATCAGCTTTGGTTACATGAGCCAATTGGTCTGCTGTATATCTTAGAAATGGACCTCCAGATGCAGTCAATATGATTTTTTCAATATTATTGAACTCTTCACCTGTTAAACATTGAAATATTGCAGAGTGTTCTGAATCAACAGGAATTATCTCTGTTCTGTATTCAAGAGCAAGTTTTGTGATTAGCTCTCCTGCAACAACAAGAGTCTCTTTGTTTGCAAGAGCTATTTTTTTGCCTGCTTTAATGGCTTTGATTGTGGGAAGTAATCCTGAATACCCCATCATCGCTGTTAATACAATGTCAATAGGTGTTGCCTCTACAGCTTCGGCAATTGCATTGCTTCCTGCGTAAACTTTAATTGGCAAATCACTTAAAGCGTTGCTAACGGTTTCATATAAATCTTCATTTGCAATAACAACAGTATCCGGCAAAAACTTTCGAGCCTGTTCAATCAATAACTCAGCACTATTATTTGCAGTTAAAGTATGAACCTCAAACATTTCAGGAAATGTATCAATTACTTCGAGAGCCTGACGTCCTATAGAACCTGTTGAGCCTAATATTGCTATTTGTTTCTTCATCGTATAATTAATTCATTTAATCTGTTTTTGCAACAGAATACACTAATCTGCAAATTTACAAAAAAATGATGAAAATACGAAGGCGTTTCCACTCAAATAGTGTTATAATTATAATTGTTGCATAAAGAATATAAAATATTAACTATAATTATCTTCTGTAGATACAAAAGAAGATGTGGGTATGAGATAAAGAGCTACTCTTTTATGAGATATGTACCATGTTCTTTTATATCAAAGTATGGTATTTTTAGAGCTTTGCACTCTTTTATTATGGATTTGCGTTTAAAATAATTCAAGTTTGAAGCTATAACTATCTCTTCAAAAATAAACATCTCTGTTAACTTTGCCACCGAACCTGAAAAACCATTGCATACTATAGCTCTATTGATAAAGAGCCTTTCTCCTGAAGCTTTCTTTTTGTTCTTAAACTCAGAAGAGTTTAAAATTAGATATTTCTCTCCTTTGTATGCAATATATGGTAACTTAACGAAAAGATTATTATCTACAACTGAATCTGTTATAAATATGGCATTTGGAAGCGCTTCTTTTATCCAAAACTTTTTGCCCATATATTCAATTTTTTCTTCAACACCAACTGTGTCAATAGTTAAAACATAGTTATAATTTTTATCAACAAAGTTCAGTGCGGTTATTCTGTTATCATCATATATAACAGCTTTGCATTGTTCTCTATTTTTATTGACAACGGTCTCAGTAATTATAAATGCTGCTATGAGAATCAGTAGTATTATAAGCAACTCACTTCGCTTACTTTTCAATATCCATATTCCTCCAAATATTACAATGTATAGAAAGAGAATATAGTAGCTTTTTATGTAAATATCGTCAATATATGAGTAGGGGATTGTGTTCGATAAATTGGCTATAAAATCAATATAAGAGAATAAGCTATCTGTAATATTAAAAAATATATCCACAGAAATAATCATTGTCAATATAGCCGAAACAATCACTATAGGAAGAATCGGAATCACCAGCAAATTGGTAAATAGACCCATTAATGGGAGTTGATTAAAATAATATACACTCAAAGGTAGTGTGCCAATTTGAGCTGCTAATGTAACCGCAATGGTTGAGGATATGTATGCCGATACTTTGTTTTTATGAGGTAAACATGAGTATATAAACGGATATATGTAAAAGATTGAAAAGACAGCTATAAAGCTTAATTGAAAACTTACATCAGATATATAATTAGGATTATATGCAAGTATAAATAAAGCGGCTGCAAAAAGTGAATTTACAGTAGTTCCTTTGCGATTTACAACTTCTCCAACAAGAACAAAAGTTGCCATTACGGCAGCTCTGACCGCTGACGGAGGAAATCCTATGACAAAAATATATGCCCATAAGATTAGGATTGTAATTAGCGGTCTGACAAACGAAAGTTTTATTAATTTTAAAGGGAAAAGTAATAGATACAAGGCAAAGGCAATAATACCAATATGCAAACCACTGACAGCAAGGATATGAGATAAACCCGATGTAGAATAAGCATTACGCATATCTTTGGATAACATGGCTTTATCACCCAAAATCATTGCACTTATTAATGCTTTTGAAGTATCATTTATCTCAAAACTTTTTATGATTTTCAGTAGTTTATTTTTAATTTCCAACGACTTCTCTTTTATAGAATTTGGACTTATATAATCTATCTTGTTCCAACCATTGCAAGGGATATATTGCGAATAATAAAATCCTTCGCGTTCTAATTTTGAGTTGTAATTAAATGACGATAAGTTGTTCGAAAAATTTATTGGTTGTAGATTTTGCTCAAAAATAATAACATCTCCCTTTATGAGATTTTTTGACAATGAATCGGGCTGAATATAAAGCACCACATTTAAATTGTCGTTAATATCTTCAATACCACTCAGCTTTATTATTGATGCTTTACTCTCAACCGAATGTTCTTTTACATTAACATCTTCATTGATAATAGCTATGGCATAATCTTTAATTTTCGGTATTGAGATATCTGGTTTTGAGACGATTTGAGCATCAATTGCACCTAATGCAATAAAAAGAGAAAATATAGCATAACCAAAATAATTTCTCTTTGCAAATTTCGTCTTTGGAAGGTGTGCTTTGTAAAAACCGTAAAAGAAAAAAAATGATAATATAACGAATGACAGAGCAATATAATATCCTCCGTTAAAAACCATTTGTAATAAAATTCCTATTACAAAAGATAAAAGATATTTAAGAAAAGGGGCTTCAGATAATTTCAGAAACCCCTCTTTATTTGCCATATTATATTAATGTTTATTTTATTACAATGCTTTCAAGGCCGCTATTGTCTCAATTGGATTTTCTGATTTAAATACAAAATTTCCGGCAACAAGAGCATCTGCGCCTGCATCCACAACTAATTTGCCTGTTTCAAGGTTAATACCTCCGTCGACCTCAATTATTGCAGAAGAACCCTTTTTTAATATCATCTCTTTTAGTTCTGCAACTTTGTTGACTGTGTTCGGAATAAATTTTTGTCCTCCGAATCCAGGATTTACCGACATCAATAAAACCATATCCAAATCTGTTATAACATCTTGTAACAGAGAAACAGGAGTATGAGGATTAAGGGTAACAGCAGCCTTCATACCAGCCTCTTTTATTTGTTGAATAGAGCGGTGTAGGTGTGCAGAAACCTCATAGTGAATATTCATCAAATAAGCATTACTATCTTTAACCTCTTTGACAAATTTCATGGGGTCAACAATCATCAAATGAACATCGAGAGGCTTTGTAGACAATTTCTTAACATAATCCAATACAGGAAAACCAAAAGATATATTTGGAACAAACACTCCATCCATAACGTCAATATGTAACCAATCAGCTTCGCTGTTATTTACCATATTTATTGATGAGGCTAAGTTCCCAAAATCAGCCGATAATAATGAAGGTGCAATTATTGCCATAATTTGTCTTATATATTAGTTGTTGTTTTAAAAATAGAAAACCTTTGTAATACTACAAAGGTAATCATTTTAGATTGATTTATACAACTTCTTTTAATAATAAATAAAAGAAAAGATAATCTATTGGCAGATGACATCCAATTAATTGAGTATATATCCACCTGTTGAAGTCATATATTTGCTATCGCAACAATAAACTCTTGCAAAGTTCATCAAAAAGGCAATTGTTGAATCTTTTGGAGAGATTATCTCTTTTTTATCTTTTACAATTGAATCAGAGGTGTACTTTTTATTCATAGGCATAATGTGCTTGTGTTTGTTTAATAAACGCACAAATGAATAATTTATTGCACCATATAAAAAAGAAACAAGAAGGATTTCAAAACCCTTCTTGTCATCTGTTTTTTATTTGGAATGTTATTAGAAGAATAGTTCCACTTTATTTTCTTCTGCCATTCTGCGCATATTCATTATTGCATATCTCATACGGCCAAGAGCGGTATTTATGCTTACATTTGTAGCATCAGCAATCTCTTTAAAGCTCATGTTTTGATAATATCTCATTACCAATACCTCTTTTTGGTTGTCGGGTAGGGCGTTCACAAGCTTACGTATATCGATTCTAACTTGAGCCGAAATCATAGAATCCTCAACGGTTCCTTCGCTTAACTCTTTTCTATTGAAAACATCAGGATTCATATCTGAATTAGGAATATGATTCTCCGATTTCTCTTGACGATAGTGGTCAATTATTAAGTTGTGAGCTATACGAGTAATCCATGATGAGAATTTGCCCGATTCAACATATCTTCCTTGTTTAATTGTGGTAATAACTTTCACAAAAGTCTCTTGGAATATGTCTTCAGCCAAATCCCTATCTTTTACAATATAGAAAACGTATGAGTAAATGCGATTTTTGTGTCTGAGAAGTAGAACATCAAAAGCACCATTATCTCCTTCTGAATATAATGCCACCAACTCCTCGTCGGTAAGCAAATTATAATTTTTCATTAATAATCCTCTTTATAGTTTAAGAGTAGAAGTCTATTCGATAGGCGTGCATTTTTATGTTTAACTCTGCAAAGAAAAGGCATTTATATGATATTTACAAATATTCTGTCGAAAAAAAGCTCGTATTAAAACATTTTTTAACATTTAAAATACAATAAATATTCTTTTCATAAATTACAATATTGAGCAAGATAATAATTTTAAATATTGGTTATTTTAATAAAATTTGTAAATTTGCATTTGATTTGTTTTTAAACAATTGAATAATTTTAATAACGATTAAATAAAATCTAATTATGAAACCAACATTATTTGTATTGGCTGCAGGAATGGGAAGCCGCTACGGTTCACTTAAACAATTAGATGGTTTAGGACCAAACGGAGAAACAATTATGGACTATTCTATTTTCGATGCAATTCGCGGAGGATTTGGAAAAGTTGTATTCGTAATTCGTCATTCATTTGCAGAAGAGTTTATTGAAAAAGTAGTAAATAAATATGCTCAAGTAATACCAACTGAGGTTGTATATCAAGAGTTGAATTATCTACCTGAAGGATTCTCAGTTCCTGAAGGTCGTGAAAAACCATGGGGTACTAACCACGCAGTTATGATGGGTAAAGAGGTTATTAAAGAGCCTTTTGCAGTAATTAATGCTGATGATTTCTATGGCCGCGAAAGCTTTGCAATTATTGCAGATTGGTTGTCAAAACAAGAGGGAGAAAACAAATACTGTATGGTTGGATACCGTGTAGGTAACACTATGAGCGAGAGCGGAACTGTTTCTCGTGGTATTTGTGAGACAAACGAGGCTTCGGAGTTGACTTCTGTTGTAGAGAGAACAAAAATTGGATACTATAACGATGGTATAGCATTTAACGAAGGAGAAGAGTGGACAATGCTTGATCCTAACGTTCCTGTATCAATGAACATGTGGGGATTCACTCCTGACTACTTCAAATATTCAGATGAGATATTTGTAGAATTCTTGAAAGAGAATATGTCAAATCTAAAATCAGAGTTCTTCATTCCTCTTATTGTAAACGATCTTATCCAAACTAAACGTGCAACAGTTACAGTTCTTGACACTCCTTCAAAATGGTTCGGAGTAACTTATGCTCAAGACCGTCCTGATGTAGTTGCTAAAATTCAATCATTGGTTGATGCAGGAGAATATCCTTCACCATTATTTAAATAAGAATTTAGTAAATAATTAAAATAGGAAAGGGGAGTCCGATTGAATTCCCCTTTCTTCGTGATAATATTAAAATTAGATTATTTATTTTTGATATAATCAACAATCCATTTGCCAACCTCAGACGTTTTGTAAGATTTCTCTCCTTGTGCAATATCCACAGTAACAACTCCTGCATCAATTGAAGCAGATACAGCTTCACGAATTAATTTACCCTCTTCCATTAAACCAAAAGCATATTCAAACATCAATGCTGCTGAAAGAATTGTAGCTAATGGATTAGCAATATCTTTTCCTGCTGCTTGAGGATATGAACCGTGAATTGGCTCAAATACTGATGTATGTAAACCAACAGAAGCTGAAGGCAACATTCCAAGAGAACCTGTTATAACTGACGCCTCATCTGTTAAAATATCGCCAAACATATTCTCTGTAACCATAACGTCAAAGCGTGAAGGCCATTGAACAAGTTGCATTGCTGCATTGTCAACAAACATGTATTCAGTTTCAACCTCTGGGTACTCTTTTGAAATTTCTTGAGCAACCTCTCTCCACATACGTGAAGTACATAGAACATTAGCTTTATCAACAACAGTTACTTTTTTTCTGCGTTGCATTGCGTATGTATATGCAAGACGAACAATTCTGTCAATCTCTTCACGAGAATATACACAAGTATCGTATGCTACATTTCCATCTTCACTTCTTCCTTGAGGACGTCCAAAATATATACCTCCTGTCAACTCCCTGATACACATCAAATCAGTTCCTGCAACAACGTCTTGACGAAGTGGAGATTTATGTATAAGTTGAGGCATTGTTGATACAGGACGAATGTTTGCATACAATCCTAATTGTTTACGCATTCCCAACAATCCTTGCTCTGGGCGTACTTTAGCTGATGGATTGTTGTCATATTTTGGATCTCCAATAGCTCCAAACAAAACAGCATCCGACTCCATACATATTTTGTGAGTCTCTTCGGGGTATGGGTTACCTGTTGCATCGATTGCACAAGCACCTACAAGAGCATGTTTATATGACAATTCGTGTCCGAATTTCTCGCATACAGCAATTGTTGCATCCAATGCGGTTGCCACAATTTCAGGACCAATTCCATCGCCTGGCAACACGGCTATATTCATTTTCATATCTTATTAAAATTAAAAAGTTTTACAATTAATATCTCAATTAAAGTTCTTCTATATGGTTCAACATCTTTATGGTAGCTTGAATTGCGGCTGCCATCTGGTCGAGATCCAATCCGTAAGTTTTAAAAGTCTTTCCTTTATATTCCCATGTGATAGATGTTTGTACCAAAGCATCTGTTCTACCTCCGGGTGGAATATTTACCGCATAATCCAATAGTTGTGGGAATGGTCTATGCAGTTTTGTTTTATATATCCATTGGATACCCTTTACAAAAGCATCATATTGTCCGTCTCCTGTTGCACCTGCCTCATACACCTCTCCATTAATCTCCAACTTAAGCACAGCTCCCGGACGTAATCCGTTTGCCACAGCAAGAGTATAATTTAAAAGAGTAATTCTCTGCTTTTGGGTATTTCGATTAAGAGTATCAGAAATAATATAAGGTAAATCTTCTTGTGATATAATCTCTTTTTTGTCACCTAACTCAATGATTCGCTCAGTAACTTTACGCATTGATTCTTCATCAAGTTCAATACCCATAGCTTCAAGATTTTTACGGATATTTGCTTTCCCTGAAGTTTTACCAAGGGCATATTCTCTCATGCGGCCGAAACGTTCAGGAAGAAGATCATTATAATAGAGATTATTCTTGCTATCACCATCGGCATGTACTCCTGCACATTGTGTGAATACATTATCTCCAATAACAGGTTTATTAGCTGGTATTCTTATTCCTGAATAAGATTCCACTACGCGACTTACATGGTTTATTTTTGCTTCGTTGATAGAGGTCTTCATTCCCAATTGATCATGCACGACAGCCAAAATACTTGATAAAGCAGCATTTCCAGCTCTTTCGCCTAATCCATTAATTGTACAATGCACACCTTTAACACCTGCTTTAACAGCTGCGTAGCAGTTTGCTACAGCCAAATCGTAATCGTTATGGGCATGAAAATCGAAGTGCAGGGTAGGGTATCTCTCTATTATCTCTTTGCAATACCTATATGTTGTATCAGGATTTAGAACTCCTAATGTATCGGGTAACATGAATCTTTTTATATTGCATGAGCTTAATGAATCTATTAGATTATACACATATTCGGGGGAATCTTTCATTCCGTTAGACCAATCCTCTAAATATAGATTAACTTCTATTCCCTCTTTAGTCGCAATATCTATTTCATGTTTAATATCGCATATATGCTCCTCAGGGCTCTTTTTTAATTGATATTGACAATGTCTTAAAGAACCTTTACTCAACATGTTAACAATTTTACCACCGGCATTCTTTATCCAATTTATTGATACACCTTTATCAATAAAACCTAAAACCTCAATAGCTTTAAGTTTTTTATGCTTTGAAGCCCAATCGCAAACCCGTTTAACAGCTTCCATCTCTCCTGCAGATACTCTTGCAGAGGCGATTTCAATTCTGTTTACCTTAATTTCGTTTAAAAGAAGACGTGCAATACTTAATTTTTCGAATGCGCCAAACGATACGCCGGAGGTTTGCTCTCCGTCGCGTAGTGTGGTATCCATTATTTCAAGTTTGCATTTCATACTATTAACGATTATTTTCCCAAGTTTCTATATCTGCTTTTTTACTTAATAGATAATCGATATCGTCAAATCCATTAAGCAAGCAATCCTTTTTATATGGATTTATATCAAACTTCTCAGATTCTTCTGTGGCATTGTTTGTGATAGTTTGATTTGGCAAATCAATTGTTATTGTATTTAAGTGATCGCTCTCTACAGAGTCAAAAATATTTTGTAAAAACGATTCTGATACAACAACAGGTAGCACGCAGTTATTAAGAGCATTGTTCTTAAAGATATCAGCAAAGAAACTTGATACAACAGCTCTAAAGCCATATCCTGCAACAGCCCAAGCAGCATGTTCACGGCTTGAACCGCTACCAAAGTTTTTTCCAGCAATTAAGATAGACCCAGAATAAGAGGGATTATTCAATACAAAACTCTCAATTTTATTACCCTCTTTGTCGAATCTCCAATCGCGAAACAAATTATCACCAAAGCCCTCTCTTGTTGTTGCTTTTAAGAAACGAGCAGGTATTATTTGGTCAGTATCCACATTCTCAATAGGCAAGGGGATACATGTTGATGTCAGTTTTTCAAATTTTTCTCTCATAGTTCTTTCAGAGGTTAAATTAAATAAAATCACGTGGATCTGTTATCTTTCCTGTAATTGCAGCTACTGCAGCAACAACGGGACTTGCAAGCATTGTTCTTGCTCCAGGACCTTGTCTGCCTTCAAAGTTACGATTCGAAGTAGATACAGAATATTTTCCTGCAGGAATTTTGTCATCGTTCATGGCCAAACATGCAGAGCATCCGGGTTGACGTAACTCAAATCCAGCCTCTTCCAATACTTTGTCAATACCTTCTGCGCGAATAGCTTTTTCTACATTCCAAGAACCTGGTACCAGCCATGCTGTTACGTTATCAGCCTTTTTGTGACCTTTAACAACTTCAGCAAAAGCTCTAAAATCTTCAATGCGTCCGTTAGTACAGCTTCCTAAAAATACATAATCAATATCTTTGCCAAGAACTTTTTCTCCAGCTTTGAATCCCATATAAGATAGAGATTTTTCAAAAGATATTTGACCTGCCTCATCAATCTCCTCCATAGTGGGGATATTAGCATCAATAGCCATTCCCATACCAGGATTTGTTCCGTAAGTAATCATTGGAGCGATATCTGCCGCATCAAAATTAACCTCTTTGTCAAATACAGCACCTTCGTCTGTTGGTAGCTTTTTCCACTCCTCAACAGCTTTATCCCAAGCCTCTCCTTGTGGAGCAAATTCTCTACCCTTTATATATTCAAAAGTAACTTCGTCGGGAGCAATCATGCCACCACGAGCACCCATTTCAATACTCATATTACACAAAGTCATTCTGCCTTCCATTGAAAGAGAACGTATTGCACTACCTGCAAACTCAACAAAATATCCTGTTGCTCCGCCTGTCGTCATTTTTGAAATAATATACAAAGCAACATCTTTTGCTGTAACACCTTTTCCAAGTGTACCTTCAACGTTAATGCGCATTTTCATTGGTTTTGGTTGCAATACACATTGTGATGCAAGCACCATTTCAACTTCACTTGTTCCAATACCAAATGCTACAGCACCCATTGCTCCGTGTGTTGATGTATGGCTGTCGCCACACACAATAGTCATACCTGGTTGGGTATATCCGTTCTCGGGACCAATAACGTGAATAATACCATTTTTAGGATTAAGCAATCCATAAACAGTCAATCCAAAATCATTCGCATTTTTCATCAAGGTGTCAACTTGATTGCGCGATATAGGATCAGAAATGGGTTTATCTTGGTTTAGTGTTGGGATATTATGGTCAGGAGAACATGTAGTCCTTTCCGGACGAAATACGGATAGATTTCTCTCTCTTAACCCCGCAAATGCCTGAGGACTTGTTACCTCATGGACATAATGTCTATCAATATACAATTGATTAGGTCCCCCCTCAATTTTAGATACTACGTGAGCATCCCAAATTTTATCAAATAGAGTTTTCTTTTCCATAAAGTATATAAATTATTATATGACAAATTTATTTATTGCATCAACGAATGCTTCTGCAGAAGCTGCAACGATGTCTGTATTAGCTCCAAATCCGTAATAGCTTTCGTTGTTATAAGAAACAGTCATGTGAACTTTACCTGTATCGTCGCTACCTTTTGTAATAGCTTGAATTAGGAACTCCTCAACAGTCATGTTCCTGTGTATAATCTTCTTGATTGCATTAATTGCAGCATCAACAGGACCATTACCTGAAGCAGCAGCCTCAAATTTCTCTCCGGCAATTGAAAGACCAATGCTTGCAACAGGGCGAATATCGATACCTGATGTTACTTGTAGATAATCAATTGAGATACGGGCTTTTTCGCCTCTGCTTTTACCAACCAACATCAAGATATCATCATCGTTAATATCTTTTTTACGGTCAGCCAACGCTAAGAATTCAGCATATGCATTATCCAACTCCTCTTGTGAAAGTTCTACTCCAAGAACATTTAAACGGTGTTTAAGAGCAGCTCTACCACTACGAGCAGTCAATACAATTGAGTTCTCATCTATACCAACATCTTTAGGATCGATAATCTCATAGTTCTCTCTGTTTTTTAGAACGCCATCTTGGTGAATTCCTGATGAGTGAGCAAAAGCATTTCTTCCAACAATCGCTTTGTTTGGTTGAACAGGCATATTCATCATGCTTGAAACCATACGGCTTGTAGAGTATATTTTTTGAGTATTGATATTTGTCTCAATTCCTTTGTTGTGGCTCTTGAAAGTCATAACAACCTCTTCAAGTGATGTGTTACCTGCACGCTCACCAATACCGTTAATGGTTACCTCTGCTTGACGAGCACCATTTAAGATACCTGATACTGTATTTGCAGTAGCCATACCAAGGTCATTATGACAGTGAGTGGCAATAACAACGTTGTCAATACCTTTTACATTCTCTTTTAGATAAAGTATTTTCTTTCCAAAATCTTCAGGAAGACAATATCCTGTTGTATCGGGAATGTTAATTACTGTAGCACCTGCTTTAACAACAGCTTCAACCACACGTGCAAGATATTCGTTGTCTGTTCTACCTGCATCCTCTGCATAGAATTGAACATCTTCAACATATTTCTTTGCATATTTCACACAAGCAATAGCACGTTCAATAATCTCTTCGCGAGTAGAATTGAATTTATATTTAATGTGGTAATCCGATGTTCCAATACCGGTGTGTATACGTTTACGTTTAGCATATTTAAGAGCTTCTGCAGCTGCATCAATATCTTTTTCAACAGCACGAGTCAAAGCACAAATAGTTGGCCATGTAACTGCTTTAGAAATTTCTACAACTGATTTAAAATCACCCGGGCTTGAAACGGGGAAACCTGCTTCAATAACATCAACACCCAATGCTTCCAATGCTTTAGCAACTTGTATTTTTTCTACTGTATTTAATTGGCAACCTGGAACTTGTTCGCCATCTCTTAATGTTGTGTCAAAAATAAATAGTCTGTCTGACATAGTTTTTATGTATTAAATATTATTATTTCTAAAAGTAAAAAACCTTCCACACTACGGAGTGAGAAAGGCTTTCATATAATTAAATTACACACACAATATCTCACTCCCTATCGTTTATTGAGCAATAGTGACAGAATAATTAGAGATATAGTGTATATGTAGTTCATTATCAATTGTTTTTAAAATCCAAATTCTCTTTAACTCTTAACCTGTTTTTCAAGAGCAATGCAAAGATATAAATTTTGTTCTTATTGTCAAAATAAAATAGTAAAAAAATATATTAAATTTTAATCTTTAATCTAATACATGTTTTTTACTTATGAATTGTAAGAATTATGATAAAATCATCGGATACAAATGAGCGGTAAATAAAAAAGAAACTGCCGAAGTTTATTCGGCAGTTCATATCAATTAAAATTTGTAACAAAAATTTTTTAACCGAGAAACGTTTTAAGATGTATACTTCTTGAATTTTGTCTCAATCGGCGGATTGCTTTCTCTTTAATTTGACGAACACGTTCACGAGTTAATCCAAATTTGTCGCCAATCTCCTCAAGAGTCATTTCTTGGCAACCAATTCCGAAAAACATCTTAACTATATCGCTTTCGCGAGGAGTAAGAGTGCCTAATGCTCTATCAATTTCTTTTGAAAGAGATTCATTTATCAATGGACGGTCTGCATTTGGAGAATCATCATTGATAAGCACATCTAACAAACTGTTATCTTCTCCTTCAACAAAAGGTGCGTCAACCGAAATATGACGACCAGAAACCTTCATTGTATCTGCAATCTTATCTACGGGCATGTCAAGTTGTTCTGCCAACTCTTCCATAGATGGGCGTCGTTCATTGTCTTGCTCAAAACGAGAAAACGCTTTGCTAATTTTGTTTAACGAGCCAACTTGGTTAAGAGGAAGGCGTACAATTCTTGATTGTTCTGCCAATGCCTGTAAAATAGATTGGCGAATCCACCAGACAGCATAAGAAATAAACTTAAATCCACGTGTTTCGTCGAATTTCTCTGCAGCTTTAATAAGACCGAGGTTTCCTTCGTTGATAAGGTCGGGTAGGGAGAGTCCTTGATTTTGATACTGTTTTGCCACAGATACAACGAAACGCAAGTTTGCTCTTGTTAATTTATCAAGGGCAGCTCTGTCGCCTTTTCTGATTTTAGCGGCCAATTCAACCTCTTCCTCTACTGTAATAAGTTCCTCTCGTCCAATCTCTTGCAAATACTTGTCAAGCGAAGCACTTTCGCGATTTGTAATAGATTTAGTAATCTTTAGTTGTCTCATTTCAATAAATTGAATTTAAGTTGCAAATATACCTTATTTATTTTAGATATAAAATAGTTATGTGAAAAAATATTTATAATACTATTAATACGATAATATTATTAAAAAATTTCAATTTTTTGCGAAAAATTTTAATAAACAAGTAAAAATATTTGTATCGTCTATTTACTTATATGCAATATAACGTGATTAAAAGGAAAATATTATTCACAAGAAGGATTTACATATTAAAAAACAGGACTTAAAAACAAATGTTTTTACGTAGGTTTAAAAATAAGGAATATAATGTTATGAATATTTTTATTGTTTAATTTATACACATTATAACACTACAAATCATGTGCCATATTTATTTCTGACTTTTTGTCATAACATACACAATAAATGAGCCCATCATCAGACAGGCTCACTATTTTAAATATTAAAAATTAAGAGAATGCTAATCGTTGGCTATGTCAATAGCATAGTATGCACTACGTCCATTTGGATAGACTCCCGTTATAAACATAACTTTATCTCTATTAGAAGAGTTTTGTATAGTATTGTAAATTCGTTCAATATCGTTAGGATTATTGACTATTTCACCATTTATATTTAAAATGATAAAACCTTTTCTTATTCCAGCACGTTCGAATTTGCCCTCTTTAACTCCCGAAACTTCAACGCCTGAAGAAATACCCAAAGAAGATTTTGTATCTTTTGTCGGTTCTGCAAAACCTGCGCCTAATACTCCATAGTCAGAGGCTTTTTTTATAGAGGTATCTCCTTGCTGATTTTTTAACAACACCTCAATATCTTTACTCTTACCATTGCGAGATATAGTTACAATAATCTTATCTCCGGGATGATGTAAGCTAATCTGTTCTTGAAGATTTGAGACAGTAGATATTGAAATTCCATCTACGGCTGTAATTATATCTCCCTTCTCCAATCCTGCCTCTTTGGCTGAACTTCTATCGCTAACAGAGTCAATATATACGCCGGTTATAAAGTCTATATTTTTCTCTTTAGCAAAGTCTGCATCCATTTCAATAATCGAAACACCAAGTAATGCTCGTTGTACATTACCGTACTCTTTCAAGTCATTAACAATTTTAATTACAATATTCGACGGAACTGCGAATGAATATCCAATATAGTTTCCTGTTTCAGAAACGATCAAAGTATTTATACCTATCAATTCTCCATTTGTATTCACCAATGCACCACCGCTATTACCGTGATTTACCGCAGCATCTGTCTGTATATACGATTCAATAGACATTGATTTTCCACCTCCTAATGCTCTACTTTTTGCACTAACAATACCTGCAGTAACAGTAGAATTTAGCCCCATAGGATTACCTACAGCCAAAACCCATTCTCCAACTTTCAGCATATCTGAATTACCAAATGACATAGCAGGCAAATCTTCTGCTTCAATTTTTAAAAGAGCAATATCTGTAGAAGGGTCTTTTCCAATTAATTTTGCATTAAACATTCTCTTGTCATTTAAAGTAATCTCAAACTTGTCTCCTTTATCAATAACGTGGTCGTTTGTGACAATATAGCCATCACTACTAATAATAACTCCCGATCCCGCACCAATCTTCATTTGGGGCTCTTGTTGTTGACCTCTAAATCTTTGACCAAAGAAAAACTCAAGAAATGGGTCCTGAAGCTGTTGACTTTGTTTTTGAATTGATGTTACTCTAATGCCAACAACGGCATTAAGACTATTTTCAGCAATACCGGTAAAGTCAGGAGCATATCCTACGTTATTTGAGACATTAACAAAATGTCTCTCATTATTCACTCCAAAACTATCTGATTTAACACAGCTTTCTTGCAACTTTGCATCATTATCATTAAGTATAGCATATGCTCCCACTGATATTGAAGAACTGATAAGTGCAACAGCGCCAAAACTCAAAAGCATTTTACCATAATTTTTCATAATCTTAATATTTTATGTTCTGATGAATTTACATTTAATCACGTACAATAAACGTGCTATATTCTCCTAAAATTATAGGTTTAAAATAATTTAACTGTAACCTTCTCTTATTTAACAACTGTTTTAAATTTAAGTTAATCTTTCGTCATGACATTTACTCATATGACATACTCCATTAAAAATGGTTTAATTCGAAATACCGCCAAAAAACAAAGTAGTGAAAATTAATACTAAATATGTACTAATCTTCACTACACTGTTTTGTTTGAATAGCAGCTATTTCTATAATTTCTCTTTCAAAAAATGTCCTGTGTAAGAAGTTGGGCATGCGGCTACCTCTTCGGGGGTACCTGCGCAAACCAAAGTACCTCCCTTATCTCCACCTTCAGGCCCTAAATCAATAATATGGTCAGCACACTTGATAACATCCATATTATGCTCAATAACAATAACTGTGTGGCCTTTTGCTACAAGTTTGTTAAATACCGAAATAAGACGTTTAACATCATGCATATGCAAACCGGTTGTTGGCTCGTCAAAAATAAATATCGTAGGAGCAAGTGTTTCATTTGCCAAGAATGCAGCAAGCTTAACTCTTTGACTTTCTCCTCCTGAAAGAGTAGACGATGACTGACCCATTTTAAGATACCCTAAGCCTACAGTTTGCAAAGGCAAGAGCTTTTTGACAATCTTCTTCTCGTACGACCCTTTTTCTTCTGAGAAGAACTCAATAGCCTGATTGATTGTCATATCTAAAATATCGCTAATATTTTTTCCTTTGTATTCAATATCCAAGACATCGCTTTTATAACGTTTTCCATTACAGCTCTCACAGACCAATGTTATGTCAGCCATAAATTGCATTTCTACAGTTATAAAGCCTTCTCCTTTACACTCCTCACATCGACCACCTTCGCTATTAAACGAGAAGTATCCGGCTGAATATCCCAACTGTTTTGCCGCTTGTTGATCGGCATACAAACGTCTTATTTCGTCAAATGCCTTCAAGTATGTTGCAGGATTCGAACGACTTGATTTCCCTATGGGATTTTGATCTACGAACTCGATGCCATGCATCAATTTCATATCCCCAGCAAGTTGAAGCATAGCACCCGGAGCATCACTCTCTTTGTCATAGTATCTACACATTGCTCTATAGAAAGTGTCTCTAATCAATGATGATTTACCCGAACCTGAAACCCCCGTTACAACTGTAAAAACATTTAAAGGAAAATCCACATCAATACCTTTCAAATTATTGTGTGCTGCACCTTTTATGCTGATATAGTTATTCCATTTTCTACGGAAGTGGGGGACATCAATCTTTTCTTCACCTGTAAGATATTTAACCGTGTAGCTTTGAGTTTTCTTCTGCAAACCACTTATTTCGCCTTGATATACAACCTCTCCACCCAATCGGCCTGCATCCGGACCTATATCTATTATATAGTCAGCTTTACGGATAATATCTTCATCATGCTCAACCACAACAACTGTATTGCCAAGACTCTGTAATTGGCGAAGGACTTTTATTAAACACTCTGTATCGCGAGAATGTAATCCAATTGAAGGCTCATCTAATATATATAGCGAACCAACAAGATTGCTTCCTAATGAAGTTGCCAAATTTATACGTTGACTTTCTCCTCCTGAAAGTGTTGATGACAATCGGTTTAGGGTTAAATATCCCAATCCGACATCAACCAGGAATTGTAATCTGGTTTTTATCTCAATCAATAATCTCTTTGCAACATTCATATCAAACTCACTCAATTTAAGTTGCTCAAAGAATTGTTGCAAATCCACAATCGACATATTGGTAAGTTCTGCTATATCCTTTCCACCTATCTTAACATACAAAGCTTCGGGTTTAAGCCTTGCTCCTTTACAATCAGGGCATACGGTTTTACCCCTATATCGTGCCAACATCACTCTGTATTGAACCTTATACAGATTAGATTCAACCATTTTAAAGAACGAATCAATACCATAAATCTCATCATTACCGCGCCATAACAACTCTTTTTGTTCCGTAGTAAGTTCATAATAAGGTTTATGTATAGGGAAATTATACTTATCAGCCTTAAGAATAAAATCGCGTTTCCACTCACTCATCTTATCGCCTCTCCAACACAAAACGGCATCATTATATACCGATAAAGCCTTGTTTGGAATAACCAAGTTTTCATCAACTCCAACAACCATACCGTAGCCCTCACATGTAGGACAGGCACCGATAGGAGAGTTAAAATTAAACATTAAATCATTAGGCTCCTGAAATTTTATTCCGTCAGCTTCGAAATGCTTTGAGAATTTATGATCTATCTCGCCCTCGTTGGTATAGAAACGCAATATACACTCACCGTCGCTTTCAAAAAATGCAATTTCTGAAGAGTCAACCAATCGACTTACAACATCCTTTGCATCGCTGACCGACATACGGTCAATAATAAGATAGCAATCTTTTAAATCAACCGTTTCAGAATTTAAAATATCGTCAATACGAGTAATGTTATTATCGCAAATAATTCTAGAGTAACCCTCCTTTTGAAGTTTTGACAAATACTCTTTTGCTTCGTCGCCTTTGTTCTCTTTAAGAGTCGTCATCAACATAAAGCGAGTTCCAGTAGGATAGGAGAGCATACACTTTACGATATCCTCCGAATCGTGTTTTTTAACTTCAGCTCCCGAAATAGGAGAGAATGTGTGACCAACTCTACCAAACAACATTCTCAAATAGTCATAAATCTCAGTAGATGTTCCAACCGTTGAGCGAGCATTGCGAGTACTAACCTTTTGCTCTATTGCAATAGCAGGAGGTATCCCAATAATGTAATCACATTCCGGTTTTGATATGCGACCTAAAAACTGTCGAGCATACGAAGAAAGGCTCTCAACATAACGACGTTGACCCTCTGCATAAAGAGTATCAAATGCAAGAGAAGTCTTACCCGAGCCAGAAACTCCGGTAACCACAATAAATTTATCGCGAGGAATCTCAACATCAATATTCTTCAGATTATTAACCCTCGCACCTTTTATAAATATATTATCTTCGTTTATGTTTTTCTCCATACCAAAAGCGTGTACACTCTAATTATTTTGCAATCATACAAAGTTACAATAAAAAAAGAGAGTTAAGAAATAGATGTATGATTATTTAGTGTTAATTAAACATTATACTATTCCACCACCTCAACATAAAAACTAACGGGGCGAAAGCCGTCATTACACGAAATCATAGCAGAATGTGGATTCTTCATCCAGCCATCATAAAAGTTACCACCACCTTCGGCGAGTTCTTTAATAAATGGAAACATTGTCTCCCAGGCACTATCGCACATACCATTAGGTTTCAAGCAATCTTTTATGATAAAAGTTTGCCCTAATTGCATATCGCAAGGATGTTCTATAGGATTTTCAAATTCTTCAATTAAATCCTTGTATCAAGCCATATGTTTAACTGTAATCTTAATCGTTTTCATCTGACTTATTTTATTTTTTTACCATCTGAAAACGCATTGCCAACTTTTGCTCCTAACGCAATATAATCATGATTACAAGGATCGTATGTAATTGGTTGAAGCTTTTGAATATCAATTTTATTGTTTTCTTTCAAAACAGACTCCTCAACCGAAACATTCACTATTTTACCCACCATATAACAACTCTCCTCGTCATACGAAACGAGTTCACACTCCAAACACATGGGTAGTTGTTCAATAATCGGAGCATTTACAAATTCTGACTTAATCGCTGTAAATCCTGCCTTTCTGAACTTGTCTGTTTCATTATTACCCGACACTATACCAACATAATCACAAGCGACAACCTCATTTACAGTTGCCATACTTACTGTAAAAGCCTTTGTTTTTAGAATATTCTTAGTGGTTTTGTGGTCATCTGCAAGACAAATACCTATCATATCATCAGTATGAATACCTCCCCAAGCGGCATTCATAGCATTAGGATTTCCCTCTTCGTCATAAGCTGCAACAATAAAAACAGGCATGGGATAGAGCCAAGTTTTTACACCAAAATTTTTACGCATAGGTTTCTCTGTTTAAATATCTGCGAATATAAGAATAAAATAGAAAAAATATCGTAACTTTGTAATAGAATTAAATAATCGAAACATGGAAAGATATTCAAAAGAGAGCGTTGTAACTTGTTACGAAGCTGATGCAAACGAACTATTAAGACCAACAGCAATGCTGGATATGATGCAAGAGGCGGCAAATGTCGATGCAACACGTTTAGGATTTGGTTTTGACAATATGATTGCAACAAACACAGCATGGGTATTATCACGCCTTCACATGAGAGTAAATTCATATCCCAAATGGAGAGATACAGTAAGACTATTTACCTGGCACAAAGGAGCATTCAAGCTCTTTTTCTTACGTGACTTTTCATTAAAAGACACCGAAGGAAATTCACTTATCGATGCAACAACTTCGTGGTTGATAATTGATTTGAATACACGCCGTCTATCTCGAAATGCCGAATTGGCTGATGAAAATACTTGCATAAAAGAGGATGCAATTAGTGAGCCTGCCGATAAGGTGACAGCTCCACAAGATACAGAATTTGAATTTGCAGGAACACATAAAGTTGTTTGGTCAGACATTGACACCAACAACCACGTAAACAATGTAAAATATGTAGTTTGGGCATTGGATATTGTTGATTATGAAGATTCAAGCAAAAAGCCATTAAAAGAACTATTTATAAACTTCGATAACGAAGTTCTTGCAGGACAAGAGGTCGAACTATACAAAATACGTCAAGAGACCGAAGATGGTTTAACATATTACGTTCAGGGTAAGGTTGAGGGCAAACAAAGCTTCATTATAAAACTTATCTTCTAAAATCTCACTAAACAAGGTAGATGAAACTACATCTGTTTAATCCTGAAAACGATTTAGCAATTGCCGATGGAAATGCAAACTATTGCCCACCTCCATCGGCATTAAAAATTGCATACGACTTATCTACGCTGCCTTTATGGTATGCCGATAAAGAAGATGTAGTTTACTTACCGAATATCTCTCACTCACAATATTACAACGAGCTATCTCAAAAATTTTCTTTACCAAATAGATATAGTGTTGAGAACAGTGACACTATAACAAAGTGTATACCTTGGGGTTGGAGTATGTATATACGTAAGAAATTCGAAAATATGGGACTTTCAACCAAAGCTTTGATTTCTGTTGAAACCATTAACAGATTGCGGGAGTTATCCAACAGGAAAGTAACAATTGAAATTCTTACGCGTTTAAACAATTTAGGAGTAGACATTCCGTCTATGCCTCGCTATATAACAAATTTAGATGAAGTGGGGGAGTTTATATGTAGCATGCCACGTTCAGTCATAAAAGCACCATGGTCGGGAAGTGGAAAAGGTATAGCATGGGGATTAGGCAGAATGGAGATTCCGGTTGAGCATTTCTATAAAGGGGTTATTCGTAGACAAGGAGGCGTTGTATGCGAAAAATTTTTAAACAAAGCAGTTGATTTTGCAATGGAGTTCTATTATAAAAACGGAACTATAACATTTGCAGGATATTCGCTCTTTAAATCCGTAAAAGGAGTATACTCAGGCAATATTTTGGCTACGGATGCAGCAATTGAAGAGTTCCTTAATAGCTATATGCCTCAGACTCCCGTCACTAAAGTAAAAGAGAATATTATTACCGTCTTGGAAGATATATTTAAAGGTTTCGATTACGAAGGATATTTTGGAGTGGATATGATGATATATTCCGACGAAAATAATCACAACCATATAAACCCATGTGTAGAACTTAATTTAAGAACCAATATGGGAATAGCTTCTCGTATTCTATACGACAAACATATTGATAATAACTGCGTTGGAGTTTATAATGTAACATTTTATAAACAAAACGGAGAAGCACTAAAAACAGATAATGAATTGAAACAAAAATATCCGCCAACTATTTGCAATGGCAAATTGTATAACGGATATATATCGTTATCTCCAATTAATAAAGACACAAAATATTCAGCTTACGTTATTGTAAACAGAACAGAAAATCAAAACTCTTTAAGTTCTCTGTACAATCGTTGAATTGGCAATCCCATAACATTGAAATATGAGCCATTAATGCTCTCTACTCCAATGTAGCCAATCCACTCCTGAATACCATATGCCCCGGCTTTATCCATAGGAGAGAATGTATCAACATAATAATCAATCTCCTCATCAGAAAGCGTTGCAAATTTAACATCAGATGCGGAAATAAATGTCTTTGATTTATCCTTTGTCAATAAAGTAACACCTGTATAAACCGTATGAGTATTACCGGATAGTTCTTTCAACATACATTTCGCATCTTCAGCATCAGCAGGTTTGCCATACTGTTTATCTCCTAACCAAACAATGGTGTCGGCGGTTATCAAAAGAGTATTATCCTCTAAAAACTCTTTGTATGAGTTTGACTTTTGTTCCGAAATATATGCAGGAATGTCACCACCTTTTAAATTTTCAGGATACGACTCATCAATATCGGGTAAAGAAATAGCTCTAAACTCAACACCCAACCCTTTTAGCAGTTCTCTTCGACGAGGAGAGTTACTTGCAAGAATTATATCGTATTTTCTAAGATTGTCAAGCATAATATAACCATCAAATTACCAACCAAAAGCTTCGTCGTTCATCCATTTGTCTTGAGCTTTAAGCACCTCTTCAATAACCTCTCTTGCGCAACCATTACCACCATTGCACGATGTTATATAAGTTGCACACTCTTTAATTTCAGAAACAGCATCAGCAGGAGCACAAGGAAGACCAACAACCTTCATTATTTCATAATCAGGAATATCATCTCCCATATACATAATCTCCTCGTCTTTCAAATTGAATTTATCGCGGAACTCTATATATGTAGGTAATTTTCTGCTAATACCCATATAAATAGACTCAACCCCCAAGCCTTTGTAACGCTCATATACAGCTTGGGTGCGTCCACCTGTTATAATAGCAATCTTATAGCCCAACTTAACTGCCAATTGCATTACATAACCATCTTTAATGTTTACCATTCTCATAGGCTCACCCGATGGATGCAAAGAGATGGTAGAAGGAGAGAGAACTCCATCTACATCAAAAACAAACGATTTAATTTTAGTCAGATCATAATTAATCTTACTCATAATATCCTATTTTTTATAACTATCAGTTATACTTTTACTTAACAATGTATATATCTCTTTCATAGAGGCAGAATCAATTTGCTGTAAATGAGCATTCATAACATCACTATCTCCTCTGCGCGCAGGCCCTGTTTGAGCCTCATGCGGTGTAATCTCCGATATCTTTTTTGTTGTCTCCTCAATAAGAGGCAACAACACATCAAAAGAGATACCCTCTTTCTCTAATATTTGCGAAGCAATATCGTAGCAATGATTAACAAAATTGCATGCAAAAACTGCCGCAACGTGCATAATCTTCCTTCTTGATGAATCCGCTTCAATCACATTTGAAGATAGTCTTTTTGAAAACTCCTTAATTTCAGATAAAATATCATTATTGCAAGCCTCAATAAAAAGAGGAATCTTCGGAAAATCAAGGTCTCTGTTCTTTGAAAAAGTTTGCAAGGGATACAATACTCCACACTTCTCTGCAACACCATCAAAGACATCGATATTTATACCGCCGGATGTATGCACTACAATGGAGTTGAATTCTTTTAAATCTTCAACAACATCTTTAATGGCATCATCTTTAATTGATATGATTAACAAATCAATATCTCTATCAATTTCAGAGATTGAATCTACAGCAACAGCATTAACTTTTGAGGCAAGAACAGATGAATTCTCAAGAGTGGGAGAGTACACATATTTTACATCCACACCTGCGTTAAAAATGGCCTTTGCTAAATGTGTGGCCACATTACCCGAACCTATTATTGCAACGCTGCTTATCATATTACCATTTACCTATATGAACCTTTTCCCATTGAGTTTTATCAGGGTCATAAGGTTTGCGTTCTTCATCTTTGTATCCAAATGTCATTACAGACAATACCGCAAATTGCTCAGGAATTCCAAACATTTCACGAACATACTCTTCTGACGAAATACCATCGGCTGTAAAACGTTGTCTCACTTGAATCCAACAACTACCAAGGCCTAAATCGGCAGCTTGAAGTTGCATAATAACAGATGCAATCGAAGCATCTTCGATCCACACATCACTCTTTGTTGTATCTGCAGTAACCACAACAGCCAATTTACACCCTGCAATAGGGCGGGCACCATGCTCTTTACATAGCGACAACTTCTCCAAAGTCTCTTTATCCTCAACCACAATAAACTCCCAGCCCATTGTCGATTTTGAAGATGGAGATACAAGAGCAGCCTCAAGAATAAGTTTAACATCTTCAGCTTTTAGCTCTTGCTCTTTATATTTTCTATAGCTTCTTCTGTTTAGAAGCAGATTATGGAAATCTTTCATATACTTAATAATAAATTTGACATACGAAGATATAACAAATATTTCTCTTGACAATAATTAGCGAAAACAAAATATAATTGCTTACATATATAATATGTAGCCATAATTTACGTTAATAAAATTGAATGTACAGATTAAGACACTACATATTTCTTGTTTTGATGCTTGTTTCAACAGTGGTTGAAGCAAAATCTTTTATTGTCTCGGGCAAAGTAATTGACGAATCAAACGAACCTATGGAGTTTGTATCGGTAAGAATTGCAGGAACAATGAGTGGCGGTTTAACAAACGAGAAAGGATTGTTTTCAATCGAAGCACAAAGCAGAGATACCGCAGAAGTTATAATATCATATCTCGGATACGAAACAGTAAAACGTCGATTAATAGAGCCTGAAGGAGAGATAAAACTAAATGTAAGATTATATCAGAAAGACCGCTCATTGGACGAAGTCTCTGTAAGGGAGTTCCGTAAACAGACCACAACATTGGAGTATCTCGATGCTGATGATCTACGTCTGATGCCTGACGCAACAGGCGGAAGCATAGAATCACTACTTACCACCATGCCCGGAGTACACTCTAACAATGAGTTAAGTACACAATATTCAGTTCGCGGAGGAAATTACGACGAAAACCTGGTATATATAAACGGCATTGAGGTGTATCGTCCATTAACAATACGTTCCGGTCAACAAGAGGGATTAAGCATAATCAACCCCGATTTGGTTGGCTCGGTAGGATTCTCATCAGGAGGTTTTGCAAGTGAGTATGGAGACAAAATGTCTTCAGTATTGGATATCACATACCGAAAACCCAAGAAAGCAGTAGAGGGGGCTGTTTCCGGAAGTTTAATGGGAGCAAGCGTATCTGTGGGTAGTAAAATAAAAAACTTCACCCAACTACACGGGTTCCGTTTTAAGAAAAACTCTCTATTACTTGGCTCATTGGAAACAAAAGGAGAGTACGACCCCTCATTTATCGATTACCAAACCTATATGACATACAAGTTTAACAATAAATGGTCAGTATCTCTATTGGGCAATATATCACAAAACAAATATAATTTCACACCACAAGAACGCACAACAACTTACGGAACATACGCATCAATCACAGAGTTTAAGGTATATTTCGACGGAATGGAACGAGATAAGTTCCAATCATATTTTGGAGCTTTCACCGTTGATTACACACCTGCAAACCATACAAAACTAACCCTAATGGGATCTGGATTTACCACAAATGAAGAGATTCGATACGATATAAGCGGAGAGTATTGGTTAAGTGAATTGGATGCAGCAATAAACGGAGGAGAACAAGTATCTTCTGGCACATTAGGGTACGGAGCATATCGCGAGCATGCAAACAACAAATTAAATGCAGCAGTATACGCCGCAACATTGAAAGGTGTAACAAAACTTAAAAAAGATAATGAATTACACTATGGTGTAACATATCAATACGAAAGAATAAAGGATAGAGTAAGAGAGTGGGAGACACGCGACTCTGCAGGCTATACCTTGCCACACACAGGAAAAGGCATAGATTTAATTGAAAGCATAACATCGCACCAAGACATGAAATCGAATCGCATATCGGCATATATTCAAGATACATACCGATTACGTTCCGATATAGGAAACTTCACCTTTACAGGAGGAGTAAGAGCTTCATATTGGGATTTCAATAACGAATTCCTAATCAGCCCACGCGCCTCGGTAGCATACATACCATCATTCCAAGAACGTTTAACATTCCGTTTCTCAACAGGCGTATATTATCAAGCACCGTTCTATAAAGAGCTACGCGATACAATACGAGACGAGAGGAATAACGTAATTGTAAAGCTCGATAAGAACATAAAATCACAACAATCAATCCACTTCATATTAGGTAGCGATTTTACATTTAAACTCGGTAATCGTCCATTCAAACTAACAGCCGAAGCATATTACAAAATACTCAACGACCTAATACCATACGAGGTTGACAACCTAAGCATATGGTATCGCGACGGAAACAGTTCGCACGGATATGCAACAGGATTAGATTTAAAACTATTTGGGGAATTTGTTCCGGGTGTAGACTCGTGGATAGGATTCTCTCTAATGAGTACGCAAGAGTATATAAACGGAATAAAAGTGCCACGACCAACAGATCAACGTTATGCCTTTACACTATTCTTCCAAGATTATATACCAAAATTTCCACGTTTTAAAGTAAACTTAAGAGCAATTGTAGCAGATGGTCTACCACAATCGGCTCCTCGTAAAGGAAGGGAAGATGGATGGTTTAGAACCCCAGCCTATAAACGATTGGATATAGGAGCATCGTGTATGCTTGCCGGAGGAAGCGACAGAGTAATGAAACGTAAATTCTTTAAAGAACTACACAGCATTTGGTTAAGCTTCGATGTTCTGAACCTATTAGACATAACCAACGTAAACTCATACTATTGGGTAACCGACATATATAACCAACAAAGTGCAGTACCCAACTATCTGACTCGCCGTCAATTCAACGTAAAACTCTCCGTAGATTTTTAAATTATAATTACATCATATACAAAGAGGTTAAATTAGTTCAAACTGATTTAGCCTTTTTTTATCTCCATCATAAAATCTTATTGTCAATATTATAAAAGGGAGCAATATAGCAACAAAACTACTAAAACATCTGAGACTAATTCCCAACCCTCATATCCAACCGATGAAGAGGAAAAGTTGTCCATATTATCAGGACTTTGCAGATATATAAAAAAACTTATGATAAGACAAAAATAAGTATTATATTATTATTAAGTAGAATAACCTAAATTATTTTTCTTATCGCTATATTTTAATCTCTTTATTTGTTGTAACTTTACACAATAATTAAAGCAGTGCAACAATGGATAGTGTAAAAGATACTATAGAGAGATTACGTAACGAGATTAACACACATAACTACAACTACTACGTTTGTAATAATCCTACTATAAGCGACAAGGAATTTGATGATTTATTGGCAGAATTGCAACGTTTAGAGGATGCGAATCCTCAATATTTCTCACCTTTATCTCCAACACAAAGGGTTGGCAGTGATATTTCTGAAAGCTTCACTCAAGTTGAACACAAATACCCCATGCTGTCTCTTGGTAATACTTATACCATTGGTGAAGTTGAAGCCTTTTATAATCGTGTATCACAAGGATTAAACGAACATTTTGAAATTATCGCAGAGCTTAAATATGACGGAACATCTATTTCGCTAACATACGAAAATGGAGAGTTAGTAAGAGCCGTTACTCGAGGCGATGGGACCAAGGGTGACGATGTTACAGCCAATGTAAAAACCATTCGTTCTATACCCTTACAATTAAGAGGCGAAAATTATCCTCAATCGTTTGAGATTAGAGGTGAAATTCTGATGCCTTGGGCTGTATTTGAAAAACTAAACAACGAAAGGGCTGCACAAGAAGAGCCATTATTTGCCAATCCAAGAAATGCCGCATCAGGTACTCTAAAACTACAAAACTCTGCCATTGTTGCAAAACGCGGTTTGGATGCATATTTGTACTATATGTTGGGAGAAGATCTTCCCTCTGACAACCATTTCGAAAATCTATCTATTGCAAACAAATGGGGATTTAAGATTTCTCCCGACACAAAAGTTTGTCACTCATTGCAAGATATGATTGACTATATTAATTATTGGGATGTTGAACGCAAAAATTTACCTGTAGCAACCGATGGTATTGTATTTAAAGTTGCATCTATAAGACAACAAAAGGCTTTGGGATATACGGCAAAATCGCCACGTTGGGCAATTGCATATAAATTCCAAGCCGAAAGAGCTTGTACAAGACTTAATTCTGTATCATTCCAAATAGGGCGTACAGGAGCAGTTACTCCTGTTGCCAATCTCGATCCTGTACAACTATCAGGAACTGTTGTAAAACGAGCTTCACTTCATAATGCCGACATCATCGAAGGGCTTGACTTGCATATTGGAGATATGGTGTATGTTGAAAAAGGCGGCGAAATTATTCCAAAGATTACAGGAGTAGATACAGATGCACGAATGTTATTGATTGGCGACAAAGTTAGGTTTATAAAACTCTGTCCCGAATGTGGCACTCCACTTATAAGATTTGAAGGGGAAGCTGCCCACTATTGTCCTAACGAAACCGGTTGTCCACCTCAAATTAAAGGCCGTATCGAACACTTTATCAGCCGTAAGGCAATGAATATTGACGGAATAGGCGAGGAGACCGTTGACGCCTTCTACAAAGAGGGTTTGGTCAAGAGTGTTGCCGACTTGTATAAGCTAAATGCTTTTGATATTGCAAATCTTGAAAGAATGGGAGAGAAGTCGGCTCAAAATATTATTGACGGAATAAACAATTCACACAACGTACCGTTCGAAAGAGTTGTTTATGCAATAGGCATCAGGTTTGTTGGAGAAACAGTTGCAAAAAAACTTGCATACGCATTTAAGGATATTGATTCTTTAATGAATGCCACAAAAGAGGAACTTATTGCTGTTGATGAAATTGGTGACAGAATTGCAGAAAGTGTTATAAAATACTTTGCAAACGAAAGTAATCGTTCTTTAGTTGAAGAATTGAGAGCCGAAGGATTACAACTAAAACTTTCTGAAGAGAGAATTTCAATGTTCTCCGACACCCTAAAAGGATTATCAATTGTTATAAGCGGAACTTTTGAAAAACATTCAAGAGACGAATACAAAGCCTTGATTGAACAACACGGAGGTAAAAATACATCATCTGTGTCTGCCAAAACCCACTACATATTGGCCGGAGACAATATGGGACCTGCGAAATTGGAGAAAACCCAAAAACTTGGTGTTAAAATAATTAATGAAAACGAATTCCTTGAAATGATAGGCGAATTGTAGCCAAAAAGAGGATATTAATTTCAAATAGTTAATAATTGTCCTTAATAATATTTAATTTGTTATAGTAAAAGTAGAAATATTTTATTATCTTCGCAACTTAAAATATTCGAAAGACCTTTATGGAGAGAATTAATTTAAAAGGATTGGGTGTTGCGTTGATAACGCCATTTAAAGAAGATGACTCTATCGACTACACCGCACTTGGAAAGCTAATAGAACATTTAATACAAAACAGCATAGATTATCTTGTAGTACTTGGTACAACTGCCGAAACACCTACTTTATCTACCGAAGAGAAGAAAGAGGTTGTGGCATTTGTTAAACAAAGAGTAAACGGAAGAGTTCCTATTGTGCTTGGAGTAGGAGGCAACTGCACAAGTAGCGTTGTTGCTCAACTTAAAAATGACGACTACGAAGGCATAGATGCAATATTAAGCGTAGTTCCCTACTACAACAAACCATCACAAGAGGGAATATATCAACACTACAAAGCTATTGCCAAGGCAACAGAACTACCAATTATATTATATAATGTTCCAGGTAGAACAGGTGTGAATATGACAGCTGAAACAACTTTACGAATTGCACGAGAATTTGATAATGTTGTAGCCATTAAAGAGGCTTCGGGCAATATAGTGCAGATGGATGATATCATCAAAAACAAACCTGCTGATTTTATGGTAATATCAGGAGATGATGGTATTACATTCCCTCTTATCACATTGGGCGCGGTTGGCGTAATCTCAGTTATTGGCAATGCATTTCCAAAAGAGTTTGGACGTATGGTGCGCTTAGCTCTTAACGGCGATTACGATAGTGCATTGAGAATTCACCATGAATTTACAGAGCTATTCTCACTTTTATTTGTTGATGGAAACCCAGCAGGAGTAAAAGCCATGTTAAATGCCATGGGTTATATTGACAACAAATTAAGGTTACCATTGGTTCCAACACGAATTACCACATACGAAAAAATGCGAGTTGTATTGGACAACCTGAATATTAAGTGTTAAAAACAGATATTTTATGATTCAAAGAATTCAAACCTTATATTTACTAATTGCGGTAATCATAATGATTGCCTTGAATTGGATGCCTTTGGCATATTTCGGCGATTTAGAATTTCTCACATGCGGAATATTCTCAGAACCAGGCATTACCGCCATATCAATCACTACATATCCCATTGCTGTGACAGTTATAGCATCTGCCATATTGGCTGCAATAGCAATATTCATGTATAAAAATCGCATTAAACAAGCAAAGATCGTTGCATTGTCAATATTCTTGGATGTAATGTTCTATCCTATATTCACAGCCTATTTATGGTATTCAAAAGAGGCTCTTGCGAATATCGACAATTCTTTTTCATTTGCACTAATTATTCCTGCAATATCAATTATTTTAAAAGCATTAGCAAACAAAGCAATTAAAGCGGACGAGAAATTAGTACGCTCTGCCGATAGAATAAGATAACATAGGGAAACAAAATAAATCAACTATAACGAGGTCAATGTTAAACCCATTGACCTCTTTTTTGTCTCTACAAATAGGGATGGAAAGATATATTTTTATTATCTTCGCCAAATAATGAATATTGACAAATCATAAACTTTAATAATAAACAGTATGAATTACAGAAAAATCAGAAATGCAGTAATGTTGTTAATGCTTTCTCCGGTAATGGTATTTGCGAATCCACGTACCGAAACTCTTTTGGAGAAAGGTTGGCGTTTTACTCGCGAGGACAACAGTCTGTTTTCAACGACAGATTATGCCGATGGTAGTTGGCAACAAGTAAGAGTTCCACACGATTGGGCAATTTATGGTCCATTTAGTATTGACAACGACAAACAAAACGTTGCAATTACTCAAGACGGACAAAAAGAGGCTATGGAACACGCAGGTCGTACAGGTGGATTGCCATTTATCGGACCGGGCTGGTATAGAATAGCATTTGACGTTCCTGAATTCAAAGAAGGCAAAAAATGCACTATCATTTTTGATGGAGCAATGAGCCATGCAAATGTGTATATCAATGGCGAAAAAGCGACATTCAGACCATACGGATACACATCATTTAATGTAGATGCCACTCCATTTATCAAAGAAGGGGAGAAGGTTGTATTGGCTGTACGTCTTGAGAACCTAATTGAAAGTTCTCGCTGGTATCCCGGAGCAGGATTATATCGTAATGTTCATGTAATAGTAACAGAGGATGCTCACGTTCCTGTATATGGAACACAACTAACAACTCCTGTTATAGAGCCCGATTACGCTAAGGTAAATCTAAAAACAAAATTAGAGATGCCTTCAAATAAAACTATCGAAAGCTATTCTATTTCAACAGAAATAAAAGATGCAGATGGCAATGTTGTAGCTTTCAACAACAAAAACGGTTCAATATATGATGGCGGATTATTTGAGCAAAACTTTGTGGTAAAATCGCCCAAACTATGGACATTAGAATCTCCTATATTATATACTGCTGAATCGAAAATATACGAAGGAGAGAAACTAAAAGATACATACTCAACAACATTCGGATTTAGAACAATAAAAATTATCCCTGATAAAGGATTTTATCTAAATGGCGAACGCACTCAATTTAAAGGAGTATGTAATCACCACGATTTAGGACCTCTTGGCGGTATTGCAAACGAAGCAGGTATTCGTCGTCAAGTTCGCATATTAAAAGATATGGGATGTAATGCTATTCGCACATCACACAACATGCCTGCACCTGAGCTTGTAAAAGCATGCGACGAAATGGGTATGATGCTGATGCTCGAATCATTTGACGAGTGGGAAACACCAAAAGTAAAAAACGGATACAACACCATGTTCAAAGAGTGGGTTGAAAAAGACCTTGTAAATCTAATTCACCAATACCGCAACAATCCAAGTGTTGTAATGTGGTGTATAGGTAACGAGGTTCCAGATCAATGGAAACCCGAAACAGGACAAAAACTATCAAGAATGTTGCAAGACATTTGCCATAGAGAAGACCCAACACGCCCTGTAACTCAAGGTATGGATGCTCCAGATGCAGTTGTAAACAACAACATGGCTGCTACAATGGACGTTGCAGGATTCAACTATCGTCCTCACAAATACATAGAGAACTACACAAAACTTCCACAACAAATTATTCTTGGTAGCGAAACAGCTTCAACATTAAGCTCACGTGGAGTTTACAAATTCCCTGTGGTTCGTCGTTCAATGCACAAATACGAAGATCACCAAGCATCATCATACGACGTTGAGCATTGTGGTTGGTCGAACCTGCCAGAAGACGATTGGATTCAACACGAAGATTTACCATACTGTATTGGAGAGTTTGTTTGGACAGGATTTGACTATTTAGGAGAGCCAACACCATACTATTCAGATTGGCCAAGCCACTCATCACTATTTGGAATTATCGACTTGGCAGGATTGCCAAAAGACAGATACTACTTGTATCGTAGCCATTGGAACAAAGAGGCAGAGACACTACACATACTACCACACTGGAATTGGAAAGGCAGAGAAGGAGAAGTAACACCAATATTTGTATACACAAACTATCCTTCAGCAGAGTTATTCATCAATGGTAAGAGCCAAGGTGTTCGCACAAAAGACATGAGCGTTAACGTATATAACAGTGCAGACTCTGTTTCTGCTGCTGAATTAAAACGCCTTACTCGCTACCGTTTAATGTGGATGGATACAAAATACGAACCCGGAACAGTTAAGGTTGTTGCATACGACAGTGACGGAAATGCCGTTGCAGAGAGAGAAATGACAACTGCAGGCAAGCCATATGCAATCGAGCTAATTGCCGACCGCTCTGAAATTACCGCTGACGGAAAAGACCTTTCGTTTGTTACAGTAAGAGTAGTTGACAAAAACGGAAATCTTTGTCCTCTGGCAGATAACCAAATCTGCTTTAAAGTAAAAGGAAATGGAAAATATGTGGCAGGAGCAAACGGAGATCCAACATCACTTGAATCGTTCCAAAAACCAACAATGAAGGTATTCTACGGAATGATGACAGCTATTGTAGCATCAGACGAAACTCCCGGTACAATAACCCTCGAAGCAACAGCAAAAGGATTGCAAAAAGGGAAAATAACCATTATTGGTAAATAATTAAGTAATAAAAAAATAGAAGAGAGAGAGTGGTATTTTAAATTTCCACTCTCTCTTTTTCTTAAGGATTGAATAACGTTACTCTAACGATTCTTTAATAAAGCGAGAAAACTCTTTTTTGTTTTCTAAACGATTATATCTATTTTTTCTACATAAACTACAACTACATGGAGTTCCTGTAGTCTTAAAAACGAAATAATCTTTACTTTTTGCCAAATCAAACCAATGCGGATTTTGAATATAATTTCCACTATTATCAAAACATCCCATTTGGTTATTCGCAAATCTAATCATTCTTGCTTTGTAAACTCTCCATTCATGAGTTTTTCTCCAAAGTTTGTCTCTTTTTTCCATCGTCTCTTTCAATTAAATTAATAATGAACGATGGTATTATCTGAATAAAAAATATTGTTTTCATATAAAATAGATTTTAAATTGTTATTAATAAATTTGTTACTTCAATTTATATGCCAATTTTACACAAACAGAGAATATCTCTAATGTTGTGTAGATGTAAAAATATATTAATACCTTTGCAAAAAGTAAACAAATGAAATCAAAAGAAAGCATATTACCACTTATAAGCCACTTGGCATCTATCATTATTGTAGTGTTTCTAATATCAATTGTTGCGATAAACAGAGACAATCAACTATTCGGAATATCATTGGAGGAGGATACGAGCCAAAATAGCGAGTCTATAACATATACCAACGACTATATTATAGTAAATACAACAAACATAGTAAACGGCATAAAAGGCTATGCAGGCGAAACACCTTTGGAAATTTACATAAACCAAGACGGTTACATCGCAGAGGTAAAGCCTTTGAAAAATGCTGAGTCTCCGAGATTTTTCAAAAGCCTCGAGAAAAAAGGGCTATATTCACAATGGATTGGACTTACCCCACAAGATGCAATAGAAAAAAAAGTTGATGCAATTTCAGGAGCAACAATATCTTCAAACGCAGTTATCAAAACATTCAATTCAGCGATGCAGTACACTATCGACAATAGAGTTGTCAAAAGCGAAAATATAAAAGAGTACTTTTCGCTAAAAAACATTATTGCACTATTAGTAATATTAATAGCAGCAATAGTACCGATATATCTAAAAAACAGAATTTACCGATACATTCAACTCATAACAAACATAATAGTTTTAGGCATTTGGTGTAGCACATTTCTATCATTATCAATGATAGTAAACTTTGTATCAAACGGATTTAACGGCATAGCAATATTAATACCTCTGCTACTTATTATCATAGCATTTATATACCCACTATTTGGCAAAAAACAACACTACTGCACATGGGTGTGTCCGTTTGGAGCATCGCAAGAGCTTATACATAGCATATCTCCATTCAAGGTAAACATATCGCAAAAAGCAAACGAAATACTCAAAACATTGCAGAAAGTATTATGGACTATAATAATGATAATACTCTGCATGGGTATCTATTTTGAGATTATGGATTACGAAGCACTCTCAATATTTCTATTTAATCAGGCAGATATACCTGTATTGATTATAAGTTTTGCATTTTTATTTGCATCACTATTCGTTAAACGTCCATATTGCAAATATGTATGTCCTACAGGATATTTAGTTAAGTTTTCGGAGAGAGACAACTATAAGCAAAAAGGATAGAAAAAGCCTATCTCAACATCTCAACGTATAAAATTTTACTGAACTTTTCAGCTCCTTTAGGACATAGATGCACATCATCAAAAAAGTCTGTATCATTAAATCTATCGTCGGTAAGATAGCTCAAATACGAAGCATCATACTCCAAACAAACACCATTAACGATTGATGTAGTAAAGTTCCATCTTTCTTTATCAAGACTATTGTAATAAGAGGGAAGAGTAGGGGTAGTAACAAAGAATAATCGGATGTTACGTTGTTTGCAAATCTCTGCTATTTGACGTAAACAACCTACATTTTTGTCAATAAATTCATCACCTCGAGAATTATCCATATCAACACCCCTGACAGTATCATAATCGGTAGCACAACCATTTCGGTTAAAGCCATAATCAATCTCACATCCAAATAAATCACCAAAGTAAGCAACAGCCCTATCTTTAAGAGTATTCAAGCTACATATTTCAAGTTTCTCAACATAATTGAGCAGAGTATCTGAATACCCCATATAACGCTCATAAAATTTAACCCTGAACCTCTCATTACCACAATCCAAAGGTACATTATGCAGAGTAAAATAAGAAATTGGGATAATAACAGTATTAAGATTGGGACATTTATCAATGTAACGATTTAAGAGAAACAAATCGAACTTTAAATCTTGCGAAATATTTGCCAAATTAAACGAATTACCACCCAAATATTCAGGATTTATGCCATAAAACGAGAGAGAATTACCCAAAACCAGCATACCTACAGAGTGACAATTAGAGCTAATAAATTCCTCCTTATACCTATACGAATTAGGAGTAGAACGAGCAATAAGTTCTAATCCCACCAATATTGAAACAAGTAGGATAATAGATATAACAACTTTAAAAACTACCTTGCCCATACGTTAAAATTAAAAATATAATTATTCAAAGTTATTAACAAAAATCAAATTTAGGTCAAAAAAACACAAATCATTTTATCAGTTTCTTAATAATTCGTATCTTTGAGGTAAACTTCGAATATATATCTTAAACAAAAATGGCAGATAGAATTTTAAAAGTAGGATTGGTGCAACAATCGATAGTTGCCGACAAAGAGACAAATCGTATGCGACTTGCTGAGAACATAAGAAAATGTGCAGCAGAAGGCGCACAGTTGGTAGTATTACAAGAGTTGCACGACACACTATATTTTTGCCAAGTTGAGAACACCGAAAACTTCTCATTGGCAGAACCATTCCCAGGAGAAGCAATCCCATTTTATAGCGAGATAGCAAAAGAGTGCGGAATTGTTTTGGTAACATCGTTGTTCGAAAAACGAGCTGCTGGGTTGTATCACAATACAGCAGTAGTGTTTGAGAAAGACGGTTCAATTGCTGGTAAATATCGCAAAATGCATATACCAGATGATCCTGCATACTACGAAAAATTCTATTTCACACCGGGCGACATAGGCTTTAACCCCATTGAAACATCAGTAGGCAAACTTGGCTTGATGGTATGTTGGGACCAATGGTATCCAGAGGGAGCAAGATTAATGGCTCTTGCAGGAGCAGAACTGTTGATATACCCAACAGCAATAGGATGGGAGAGTACCGATACCGATGAGGAGAAAGCACGTCAACGCGAAGCTTGGATAACAGTTCAACGCGGACACGCAGTTGCTAACGGACTACCCGTGATAGCAGTAAACCGAGTTGGCTATGAAGAAGATCCATCGGGCGTAACAAACGGAATAACATTCTGGGGAAGTAGCTTTGTTGCAGGACCTCAAGGCGAGTTCTTATACCAAGCATCATCAACCGAGGAGGAAAACAAAATTGTAGAAATAGATATGCAACGAACAGAAAATGTTCGTCGCTGGTGGCCATTCTTACGCGATCGTCGCATAGATGAATATGGCGATATATTAAAACGATTCAGAGATTAACAATGATAAAAGAGATAACCCATAATCTATACTATGTAGGAGTAAATGACAACTCCAAAGTATTGTTCGAACGCCTATGGCCTCTACCATACGGAGTATCGTATAATGCATATTTAATTAAAGATAAACACAACGTATTGATAGATACCGTAGAGTATCCGTTCAATAAAAACTTTTTTGACAATATAAAAGAGGTAATAGCCGATGAAAATATCGACTATGTGGTAGTAAACCACATGGAACCCGACCACTCTTCATCATTACTTCAGCTAATAGAAAAATACCCCGATATAAAAATAATCGGAAATAAGAAAACCATTGATATGTTAAATGGTTTCTATGGAATAACCACAAACATATTAGAGGTAAAAGATGGAGAAACATTGCAGATAGGAGAGCGAACACTATCGTTTCATCTAACCCCAATGGTGCATTGGCCCGAAACAATGATGACATACGTTAACGAAGAGGGCATACTCTTCTCAGGCGATGCCTTTGGAGCATTTGGCTCATTAAAAAACGGGATAATGGACGTGGATGCCAATATAGAATTGGTAACAGACGAAATGTATCGTTATTACTCAAACATAGTTGGCAAATACGGAGGACCCGTAGAAAAAGCAATAGAAAAACTATCATCATTACCCATAAACTACATCTGTTCAACACATGGTCCTATATGGCACGAAAAAATAAGCTACGTAGTTGAACATTACCTAAAAATGGCACGTTACCAAAGCGAGGAAGGTGTAGTAATAGCCTATGGCAGTATGTATGGACATACGGCAGACGTAGCAAAAAACATCTACGATGCTCTGAACGATGCAGGAGTAAAAAATGTAGTAATGCACGACCTCTCAGACGTAGACGCATCGTTCGTGTTGCGCGATGTATTCAAATACAATACGTTGATATTAGGCTCACCAACATACAATTCAGAGATATTCCCCAAAGTAGCCGACCTAACAGTAAAATTAGAAGGCAGAATGATAAAGAACAAAACATTCTCATGCTTTGGCTCATACTCATGGGCAGGACAAGCCGTAAAACGCCTCAACGCCTTTGCCGAGCGTATGGAATGGAACATTGTAGAGCCTCAAATTGAAATAAAACAAGCAGGTTTGAATGTAAACATAAAAGCATTAAGCCAACAACTTGCCGAGAATATTATTAAAGCAATCAGAAATTAGCATCAATAGACAGAAGCTGTTTTGAAAAACGATAAAATGGCATATAAATTGTTATATTTATAAAAGGAGCAATAATATAAATAAGTTATGTCAGAAAAAGAGATGAATTCATACCGATTTGGCACAGGACAAGAACCAACAGACGAAATGTTAAGCCAAATAATGAAAGAAGTTGCTCAAGAAGCTGTAGAAAGCAGAAAAGAAGTTGAAGCATTTCTTTTAAAACAAATGTGTTTGAATATTGTCAAAAAACAAGAACAATGGGCTGACCGCATAAATAGCATTATCAATGAAAGAAACTAATATTAAACCTGAGTTGATAATTATTGCCGGGCCTAATGGATCAGGCAAGACATCAGTAACAAAGAAATTCTTACATCACGAATGGGCAGAAGGAACCACATATATAAATCCTGACGAGGTTGCTAATGATATATTCGGCGATTGGAACTCTAAAGAAGCTGTATTAAAAGCAGCTGATTATTGTGCCAAGTTAAGAGAAGATTGCTTGAAAAACAAACAAAGTTTTGTATTTGAAACAGTAATGTCTGCAGATGATAAAGTAGATTTTATATTAAGAGCAAAGGAAAATGGCTTTTTTATTCGCCTATTCTTTATATCTACAGATACTCCTATTATAAACGCATCAAGAATAGCAAATCGAGTAATGAAAGGAGGGCATGACGTGCCTATTTCCAAAGTAATTTCAAGATATTATAAATCAATAGAAAATTGCAAGACAATATCATCTGTTGTTGATAGACTATATATATACGACAACTCTATAGACGGAGAAGAAGCAAAACTACTGTTTCGCTTAACAAACGGAACTCTTGCAAAAAAATATGTAGCAGATATTCCCGAATGGGCAAAGCCAATACTCCCCGATAAAAATTAATAACATAATTAAATATTACAAAACCGTTCTATCTTAAAGGTAGAGCGGTTTTTTGTTGTATAAATAATTAGAATAATTTAGGAATATTCATTTAAAAGAATTAATTTCGCATTGTCCCATGCTGATAGTCCTATTCTTTAGGGATAGAGAGGGAGGGTGGGACATGACATATAAAAAGGCGTTTACTACGCTTTGGTTTTGACGGTTTAAGAACTTCGCAACTTCAATTAACTGTTTGTCAAAAACAAAGCAACGTGAATGTCCCGAGGGTGTGTTATATACATACCTCTAATGCTGTATAGCCATAGGTGCATCCATACTTATGGAACATTCAGCGTAGTGGTAGTGTTATACATATCAGCGTGGGCTTTGGCGTTGCTCGTTTCGACAAACAGGGGCAATGCGAAGGCCTTTAAACCGTGAAGCGAGCGACAGTGCAGGGCTTCACGCTTTTTTTATGTCTACAAATTAATATTCTAAAGAAAATAGGTTATATGAAGTCCGTAACCAATAAGAAGTCATACAAAAACTGACTCACAAGGTTAATGGAATTAATAGACAATGTAAATAAAACACTTAAAGAAGATCTCATCGCAGAGATTAAATCTGGTAGTAAAATATCTATAGCGGCTTCGTGTTTTTCAATATTTGCATTCCAAGAATTGAAAGAGCAACTAAAAGATATTGAAGAACTCCGTTTTATTTTTACATCGCCAACTTTCGTAGCAGAGAAAGCAAGTAAACAAAAGAGAGAGTTTTATATTCCTCGACTTAATCGTGAACGCAACCTTTATGGTTCAGAATTTGAAGTAAAACTTCGTAACGAACTTTCTCAACGAGCAATCGCAAAAGAGTGTGCCGAATGGATTAAAGAAAAGGTATGTTTTAAGTCTAATCGCACAAATGAAAATATGATGGGATTCATTAATGTTGATAATACCAACTATATGCCTATCAATGGTTTTACTACAGTAGATATAGGATGCGAAAGAGGCAACAATGCTTATAGTTTTGTTCAAAAGACAGAAGCACCACTTTCTAAACATTTCCTTGACCTATTTGAACAACTTTGGAATGATAGTTCTCGTATGCAAGTTGTTACCGAAGAAATACTTGATAATATCACAAATGCATATAAAGAGAATGCACCTGATTTCCTTTACTTTATTACTCTATATAACATCTTCAATGAATTTCTCGAAGATATATCAGAAGATGTATTACCAAACGAAGCTACAGGGTTCAAGAATAGTATCATTTGGAGCAAACTTTACAACTTTCAAAAAGATGCTTGCCTTGCAATAATAAATAAACTTGAGAAATATAATGGATGTATTCTCGCAGATAGTGTAGGTTTGGGTAAGACATTTACCGCACTTTCTGTTATCAAATATTACGAAAATCGTAATAAAACAGTTCTTGTACTTTGCCCTAAAAAACTCAATGATAACTGGATTACATATAATAACAATTATATAAACAATCCTATAGTTGGAGATCGCTTACGATATGATGTATTTTTCCATACCGATTTATCTCGTAGCGCAGGTTATTCTAACGGACGTGACTTATCGCACATAAATTGGAGCAATTACGACCTTGTAGTAATTGATGAAAGCCATAACTTCCGTAATGGAGGCAAAGTTACAACCGACGAAAACGATGAGAATCCTCGTGAAAATCGTTATTTGCAATTGATGAATAAGATTATTCGCAAAGGTGTAAAGACAAAAGTACTTATGCTTTCAGCAACACCAGTGAATAATCGTTTTAACGACCTTAAAAATCAAATTGCACTCGCTTATGAGGGAGAAAGTGATAAAATAGATAAATTACTCAATACAAAAAGTAGCATTGATGATATTTTTCGTCAAGCACAGCGAGAATATAATATTTGGTCAAAACTCCCTTCAGAAGAACGCACAACCAAGCGTCTGCTTGAACGATTAAGTTTCGATTTCTTTGAGGTACTTGATAGCGTAACTATTGCTCGAAGCCGCAAGCATATTGAGCAATATTACGATACTACTGACATTGGAAAATTTCCAACAAGATTATCTCCAATTTCACGCAGGCCACACCTTACAGACCTTGACAGTGCAATTAATTACAATGATATATACTTATTGTTAGAAGGACTTAATCTTGCAATATATACTCCGTCTGACTTTATTTTACCAAGCAGACTTGATAAGTATATGAACATTACAAGTGAGGAAGATTACTCAAACCTCACAATGAAAGGTCGTGAGCGTGGTATTCGCAAATTAATGAGTATCAATCTACTCAAACGACTTGAAAGTTCGGTAAACTCTTTCCGTCTATCGCTTAATCGTATTCTCGGATTTATATCATCAACCGTTGCTAAAATCGACACTATAAGTCATGGCGGGGGTAGTGTATATGTTGATGAACACGATTTTGAGGGACTTGACCTTGAGGAACAAGAAGATATATTCATCGGAGGCAAAAAGAGTAAAATTGCTCTCGAAGATATGGATTATGTTGCTTGGAAACAATATCTTGACAAGGATATAGAAACACTTAATTTGTTGCTTCTTATGCTTGCAGACATAACTCCTGAGCATGATAGCAAACTACAACAATTAATTGACGACTTAAAATACAAATTTGCTAATCCTATAAATGAAAATAATAAGAAGGTAATTATATTTACAGCATTCTCAGACACTGCTGAATATCTTTACGAAAACCTTGCAGATAGTATTAAAGAGAGATGCAATTTAAATACAGCAATAGTTACTGGTAGTTCTGATGCTAAAAGTACAATACGTCTTCGCAATCGTCAAAAGCTCGACTTTAATACTCTGCTCACTCTTTTCTCCCCTATATCTAAAGAGAAAGCGGCTTTATTACCTGATATAAGTGAAGAAATAGATGTATTAATAGCAACTGATTGTATAAGTGAAGGTCAGAACTTGCAAGACTGCGACTTCCTTATCAATTATGATATCCATTGGAACCCAGTGCGTATTATTCAAAGATTTGGAAGGATTGACCGCATAGGTTCTCGCAACGAAGTTATACAACTCGTTAACTACTGGCCCGATATGGACTTGGACGAATACATTGACCTCAAAGGACGTGTTGAAGCTCGTATGAAAGTGTCTGTAATGACCAGTACGGGCGATGACAACCCCATTTCTCCTGAAGAAAAGGGCGATTTGGAGTATCGTCGTGAGCAACTTAAACGCTTGCAAAGCGAAGTTGTGGATATTGAGGAGATGAACACCGGCATCAGTATCATGGACTTGGGATTGAATGAGTTCCGTTTAGATTTGCTTGCCTATATGCAAGATAATCCGAACATTGAATATACCCCATTCGGTTTGCATGCTGTAGTACCTGCTACAGAAGGTTGTCCTCCAGGAGTGGTGTATGTACTGAAGAATCGCAACAACAATGTAAATATCGATCGCAAGAACCGTTTACATCCATTCTATTTGGTCTATATCTCTGATGATAGCGAAGTTGTTGTCAATCACCTATCTCCAAAAGAGTTGCTCGACAGACTCCGTTACCTATGCAAAGGAAAGTCAAGCCCGAATAAGGAACTATGCAAGGAGTTCAACCGCATTACCCGAGACGGAAAGAACATGCAACACTATTCCGAGCTGTTGGGTGATGCAATTGCGTCTATCATCGACGTAAAAGAGGAAAGCGACATTGATTCTTTCCTCGGCGGTGCCACTGGCTCACTCTTTACAGAAGAGATTAAGGGACTTGACGATTTTGAATTGATATGTTTTTTGGTAATCAAGTAACTATGTACGGCTTACCACAGACAACAGAAGTTCGAAAGCAGTTGCCCAAGAAAGCAATTTATGCAAAGTTTGAGTTGAAGTCCTCGCAACGTGAGAGTTTCGATGCAGACATTGCACGCATAGACATTGTGGCGGTTGTTTCAACCTCTACTGTACCAGCACTGAATGTCGGAACTGAGGTAAAGGAATTTTATCTGCTTGCCGTACAGCTGAAACGCAAGGGGTACGACAGTAAGAATATCGCACTGCTAACCAAACTTATTCCGCAACGGATGGTGTTTGCCCTTCAATTTGAGGAGCAGATACAGTTTGCCATCTATCACACAAAACTTATTTCATCGGCTTGGCAAACTACAGAAGAGGCCACGCTTCCATTGTCAGGATTAAACCTCGATGTTGTGTGGGAGAATATAATCGCCACGATTGGTAATATCACCATTGTTGGTGGTAATAACATTGTTGAGCAGATTGCAGAGGATGATACACACGCCAAACTGATGAAGCAGATAGAACAGTTGGAGAAGAAGGTTCGTGCCGAGAAGCAACCTCGCAAGAAGTTGGAACTATTTGAGAAATTGAAGGGGTTGAAGAAAAATTTGTAATAATATGTCCAACATAAGCAATACTTTAATTGAAAGAGAAGGTGTAGCGGCTGTTCAACAGTGTTTAACACGAATGGGGTGGATTTTTAGAGAGAATTCTCACACTGATTATGGAATAGACGGAGATGTAGAGCAAGTAATGGATGATAAACCCACCAATTTACATATTGCTCTTCAAATAAAATCAGGACCTTCATACTTAAAAGAAAATAAGGATGGGAATATTACATTTTATATTGATGAGTGGCATTACAAATATTGGTTGCAATCAGACAGACCTGTTCTTATTTTATTTTATGACAATGTAAATGATAGGGTTATTTGGGAACAAGTCAAACTCCGTAATATACAAACTACCAACTCACAATATAAGATTGTAATAAATCCTACAAAGATTTTGAATAAAGATTGTTTGCTAGAACTTAATGACATTATAGCGACACACCAACCTCAGCACTTTTACGAATTGACAGACGAGTATAACGATTTCGAGTTTTCTCATTATTGTTACCAAGAACTAAATAGGTCTATTGGTGAATCGTGTAATGATGTGCTACACTTTAGGGAGGGCATTAAACACCAAGGCGTATCTCTCAATTCGGCTATTATAAAATCGCTAATAAATGATTTAGCAGACAGGACACAAAGTCGCACGACAAGGGAATATGAATGGCTACACAAAGGATGTTGGTATTTGCAAACAATGGCGCAGCACATTGACCCATTTTTATTTACGATGCTGGTAGAGTGCGTTGATGAATATATCACTATAATCGACTACAATACTACCATTTGGCAAGGAATAGTTAATGATATATCAAAACTGTTCCACCCAAACGTTCCTAATGACATCCAACAATGTGCAGGAAGATGTATCACAATTATAGAAGATAGATTTGCCACATACGAATTAGTCAAAGGAGAGTATCAAAAGTGTATTAGAATAACAAAGGAACGAAAATAAAACTAACCAAATAATATGGAAAAACTAAAAATGCAGACTGCTGATATGGCAGAGCGAAATATCAAGATGTTGGGACAGATGTTCCCGAACTGCTTGACCGAGACCATCAATGCCGACGGTAAGTTGGTGCGTGCTATCGACTTCGATAAGTTGCGTCAAGAGTTGGCGTGTGAGGTTGTCGAGGGAGCCGATGAGCGTTATCAATTCACTTGGCCAGATAAGCGTGCTGCTATCCGTTTGGCAAATGCACCTATCAACAAAACCCTTCGTCCTTGTCGTGAGGAGAGTGTTGATTTCGACAACACCGAGAACCTCTATATCGAGGGCGACAACTTGGAGGTGCTGAAGTTGCTCCGTGAGAACTACTTGGGTAAGGTGAAGATGATTTACATCGATCCTCCATACAACACTGGTAACGACTTTGTCTATAACGATGACTTCGCACAGGGTAAGGCGGAGTTTGAGGCACAGAGCGGTCTGTTTGACGAGGAGGGACGCCGTATGGCAGACCCTATGGTGCAGAATACCGAGAGCAATGGTCGTTTCCATACCGATTGGCTCAATATGATTTATCCTCGCCTAAAAGTTGCCAAAGACTTACTCACTGACGATGGCGTTATCTTTATATCAATTGATGATAATGAGGTAAGAAACCTTCGCAATGTGTGTGATGAAGTTTTTGGAGAACAAAACTTTATAGCAAATCTAATATGGCAAAAGAAGTTTTCAAGAGCAAATGATGCTAAATATTTTTCTACAATGCACGACCACATATTATGCTATTGTAAAGTTAATATTTACACATCTGATAACGGATGGCAAATTGGACTATTGCCAAGAGGAGAAGAAATACCAAGTGGTTATGCAAATCCCGATAATGACCCAAGAGGAGTTTGGACATCTGTTATCTTATCAGCAAAGTCGGGGTCAGAAAGTCTTGTTTATGAAATAGAAACGCCAAGCGGACGCAAAGTTCTTCCTCCAAGTGGAAGATATTGGTGCTGTAATAAAGAGACTTTTGTAAAATGGAAAAATGACGGTCGTATTTGGTTTGGAGCAGACGGAAATGGAACTCCTCGCAAGAAAACATTTTTATCAGAGGTTCAAGATGGATTAAGACCAAATACAATTATTCTTCATTCTGAAGGTGGCCATAATCAAGAAGGCAAGCAGGAAATGAAAGCACTTTTTGATGATATAGGAGTATTTGATGGTCCGAAACCGATAAGATTACTTCGTTATTTATCAACTATCGCAAATCTGAATGAAGATTCCATTGTATTAGATTTCTTCTCTGGCTCTGCAACAACGGCACACGCTGTAATGCAGTTAAATGCCGAAGACGGTGGTAATCGCAAGTTTATTATGGTGCAACTACCCGAAAAGACCGATGAGAAAAGCGAGGCTTATAAGGCTGGCTACAAGAACATCTGCGAGATAGGCAAAGAGCGTATCCGTCGTGCAGGACGCAAGATTAAGGAGGAGAACGCAACGAAGGAGGGTATCGAGCGACTCGATGTGGGCTTCCGTGTATTGAAACTCGATGAGTCGAATATGGCAGATGTATATTATACCCCTGCCGAGACTCCAATACAGACCACATTGAACTTTGATGCGTTGGTGGATAATATCCGTGAGGGACGCACAGCCGAAGACCTCTTGTTCCAAGTATTGCCTGAATGCAACTTACCTCTATCGAGCAAGATAGAGATACGAGAGATACACGGCAAGAAGGTGTTTATTGTGGAGGATGGCTACTTGATGGCTTGCTTCGACAACGACATCAACGATGCTGTAATCACCGCCATAGCGAAGGAGAAACCATACTACTTTGTGATGTGCGATCGCTCGATTGCATCCGACAGCGTCGCCGACAACTTCGACCAAATCTTCAACGCTTACAGCAAGGATACCGTTAGGAGGATATTGTAATGGAAATTAATCCAGACAACATAAAAGAGATTATCCAAAATAATTGCCATAATATGGCTTTTATTATTGGCAATGGCATACATTACCAATACAAGGATTGTGACATTTCGTGGAATGATTTATTGATATCATTATGGGAAGAGTGTTTTGGTGAGAAATTAGAAATTCCCCAAGGTATATCAACTACTGAATTTTTTGACATTATAGAAATGAATTTCTATAAGAATAATAACTATGTGTCTAATCCAAATAAAATTAAAAGTCATACAGTAAAGATAACAGACCTGCAAGATGTTAAATCTGATGATTTAGTGCAAATAATGTTTAAGTTGGCTGGCAAATCATCGAATACAAACATTGTAAATAATAATGCAATAGAAGAGTTTCGTGATAAGCACGAAAAATTTGTAGAAAATTGCAGAAAGTGGTGTGAGGCAAATATTGAAGATACTGCAAATTTAACAAATGAGAATTGTGTTTTTCAAGTTCTAGATGTATTATCAAATGAAACAAAAAAGCAAATTGTAACAAATGCTATCAAGAAAACTGTTGCTAAGAAATTCCCATCTAAAGAAAGATGTAATTTGGATAAATGTATTCAAGGAATTAAGAAGTTAAATACACCAATTTTAACTACTAATTTTGATACATATATAAGTGAATCCATAGAAAAAACTAAACTAAAAATATTGAAAAACGGACAATATAAATTTACAGATTTCTATCCTTGGAATATGTGCTATAGTGATAAGAGTCTAGAAAATCCGTTAGATGGTTTTGCAGTATGGCATATTAATGGTATAGTTAAATATCCTAGAAGTATTAGACTCGGGTTAAGCGACTATATGGGGTGTGTGGAGCGTGCTCGCAAAATGATACAGGGGACAAACTTGAACGAGTATTTTAGCGGCAAAAATCAAGTAGGTTGGAAAGGGTATAATACTTGGCTTCATATAATATTCAATAAATCGCTTTTTATATTTGGTCTAGGACTTGAAGAGAATGAAGTTTTTTTAAGATGGCTACTTATTCAGCGTGCTAAATACTTTAGAATGTATAATAAGACTTTTGGAGGTTGGTATGTAGATAAGGAAATAAAACCAGGAAAACGATTCTTCTTGGAACAATTAGGTTTTGAGGTAATTGATATTTCCGATTATAAAACATTGTATCAAGCATTAGAAACACTATGAAGTTCAAATTTAAGATACAGCAATATCAGACCGATGCGGTAGAACGCACAGTGGAGGTATTCGAAGGACAGCCATCTATGGATAGTCTGACCTACCGCCGTGACCTCGGTAAGCGTGCTGCGACTTTGTATGATGACGAGTTGGAGATGGGCTACCGAAATAGCGAGATACAGTTGCTCCCCAAAGAGATACTCGCAAACATCCGTAAGGCACAGGCAGCAGGAGATATCAAGTTATCCGATTCGCTCGTGCCCAGCATAGGTGCGTGCAGTCTCGATATCGAGATGGAGACAGGAACGGGTAAGACCTATGTGTATATCAAGACGATGTTTGAGTTGAACAAGCGTTATGGTTGGAGCAAGTTTATCATTGTTGTGCCAAGTATCGCTATCCGTGAGGGTGTTGGCAAGAGTTTTGCTATGCTCGAAGACCATTTTATGGAACACTACGGCAAGAAGGCTCGTTGGTTTATCTATGACAGTAGCCGTTTGAAGAGTCTTGATGACTTTTCGAGCGATGCGGGTATCAATGTGATGATAATAAACACCCAAGCATTTGCAACGTCGCTCAAAGAGGGTGCAAAGAACAAGGAGAGCCGCATTATCTACTCAAAGCGTGATGACTTTGCAAGTCGCCGTCCGATTGATGTGATTGCAGCGAACCGTCCTATTATCATTATGGATGAACCACAGAAGATGGAGGGAGAGGCTACACAGACCGCTCTTAAACGCTTTATGCCGTTGTTCATCCTTAACTACTCGGCAACCCATAAGACCAAGCACAACACCGTATATGCACTTGATGCACTTGATGCCTACAACAAGAAACTCGTAAAGAAGATTCAGGTTAAGGGCTTTGAGGTCAAGAACCTGAAAGGTGCATCAAGTTATCTATACATTGACAGCATCATCCTATCGAAGAACGACCCACCGATGGTTAAAATCGACCTTGAAATGAACACAGCGTCAGGCATACGCCGTAAGTCTATGAAGTTCGGTAAGGGAGATAAACTATATAGTGTTAGTGGTCTTAAACAATACGAGGGCTTCGATATTGCAGAGATTAACCCATATACAGACACCGTTACATTTCTCAATGGCATAACACTCCGCAAGGGTGAAGTATTTGGAGATAGCAGCGAATTGGCAATGCAGCGTGTTCAGATTCGTGAGACCATCGTTTCGCACTTTGAGAAGGAGCGTGAATTGTTTGCACGAGGCATTAAGACACTATCGTTGTTCTTTATCGACGAGGTGGCGAAATACAAGAGTTATAATGCCGAAGGTGAGATTGAACAGGGTGTGTTCTGGAAGATGTTTGAGGAGGAGTATATCAGTATCCTCAATGAAAATCTTTCGTTGTTTGACTCCGACTATCAGCAGTATCTACGCCGATTTGATGTGGGCGAAATACATAATGGCTACTTCTCAATCGACAAGAAGGGTCGTTCGGTAAATAGTGAAGTGAAGCGAGGTCGTGATACCTCGGACGATATATCGGCATACGACCTTATCTTGAAGAACAAGGAGCGTCTATTGAGTTTTGATGAACCTACACGATTCATCTTCTCGCATTCAGCACTCCGTGAGGGTTGGGATAACCCAAATGTATTCCAAATCTGCACGCTCCGACACGCTAACTCTGCAACAGCCAAGCGTCAGGAGGTAGGTCGAGGTTTGCGTATCTGCGTGGATGCAAGTGGTAATCGTATGGACTTTGAGACTCTCGGCGAGAATATCCACGAGTTGAACAAACTGACCGTGATTGCCAATGAGAGTTACAGCGACTTCGTAGGCGACTTGCAGCGTGAGACCCGTGATGTGCTCCGCGACCGTCCTACAAAGGCTGATGAGGCATACTTCACAGGCAAACTCGTATTTGTGGGTGATGACAAGCGTGCAATCACCGCAGAAGAGGCTAATTCTATCCGTGCCTACCTTTGGGATAATGACTATATCGACGACAAGGGACAGGTTACAGAGCAGTATAAGACCGATTTGGCAGAAGGCAACCTTGCACCGATGTCCAAGAAATTGGCTCCTATGGCTGACAGCATACAGTTATTGATTCGTGCATTGTATGATGATTCTGTGGCTATTGATTCAATGTTTGAGGATGGTAATGCTACCGTTGTCAAGGAGAATAAATTGAACGATAACTTTGCCAAGGAGGAGTTCCAAGCACTCTGGAAGGAGATTAACCACAAATACGCCTACACAGTTCATTACAACAGCAATGAGTTGGTAGAAAAGGCTGTGTTGAACATAAACGCCAACCTCGAAGTTAATCAGTTGCGTTATGTAGTGGTTACGGGCGAGCAGGATAGTGTTGATGCCTTTGGCAGCACAACCTCTACCTCGAAGCGTGTAGGTGCAGTATCAACATCAACCGTTAAATATGACCTTGTAGGTGAGATTGCAAGAGGTGCAACATTGACCCGTAGAACGGTTGTAGAGATATTGAAGAAATTGAGGGGTGAGAAGTTGGCGATGTTTCAGAATAACCCAGAGGAGTTCATCCGCAATGTGGTTAAATTGATTAAGGAGCAGAAGGCTACAATGATTGTGGAGCACATATCATACAACCAGATTGAGGGTGGCTATGATAGCAGCATATTTACCCAAGAAAAGCAAAATCAATCATTCAGCAAGGCATACTCATCGAAGAAGCACATTATGGACTATGTATTCAGCGATTCGGATGGCGAGCGTAAGTTTGCATCGGCTCTCGATGGAGCATCAGAAGTATGCGTGTATGCGAAGTTGCCTCGTTCGTTCCAAATCCCTACACCAGTAGGCAACTATGCTCCTGACTGGGCGATTGCTTTAAATGAAGGTGTAGTTAAGCATATATTCTTTGTTGCAGAAACAAAAGGTTCGCTTGATAGTTTAGAACTTAGAGGTGTTGAAAAAGCAAAAACTGAATGTGCTAAAAAACTATTCAATCAGTTATCTACTTCTTCAGTCAAATATGGTGTAGTTGACAAGTTTGAAAGTCTTTACGATGTGATTAATTCAATTGACTAACTTAACCAATATTCTAAAATTAAATATACCAACCATATAGCCTGCACTTCTGATCTGACACCAAAAAGTTTGGACAAAAAACTTTGGGGTTCACTTCAATACAATACAAAATTTATTTGAGTATTATTGAGCATGAGCAGATTCAACAAACAATTTCTAACAACTAAAAACTAACAACTAACAACTATAGTTTAGTTACGATAAGTAAAATTTGTGCAATTTATACTTACTTTATGTAGTATTTATTGCACATTTTTTATTATCTTCGCAAATTGAATTAAATATATCGATATGCAAGAGAAAAAAACTAACGGTAAAAGTGCTATTTTGTTGATGCACTGTCCCGACCAACCGGGTATTATTGCCGTTATGACTGAATTTATTACAAAAAACGGCGGTAATATTCTTTACCTTGACCAATATGTTGATCGCAGCAACAAGATATTTTTTATGCGATTAGAGTGGGATTTAGAAAACTTCATTATCCCTCAAGATAAGATAGAGGAGTTCTTTGGTACTTTATACGGCCAAAAATATAATATGAACTTTACTCTTTATTTCAGCGACCAAAAGCCTAAAATGGCAATTTTTGTTTCAAAGATGTCGCACTGTATTTACGACCTTTTGGCTCGTTATGCAGCAGGGGAGTGGGATGTTGAAATTCCTATCATCATTAGTAACCACCCCGACATGGAGGTTGTTGCTAAACAGTTTGGTATTGAATATGCTTATTTTCCTATAACTAAAGAGAACAAAGCCGAACAAGAGGCTAAAGAGATTGCGTTGCTTAATGAGAAAGGTGTTACATTTATTGTTCTTGCTCGTTACATGCAAATTCTTTCGCCAGAGTTTATTGATTTGTATCCTAACAAGATTATCAATATTCACCACTCATTCCTTCCTGCTTTCGTAGGTGCTAAACCTTACCATGCAGCCTTTGAACGTGGTGTTAAATTGATTGGTGCTACAAGCCACTATGTTACAAGCGACTTGGATGCGGGTCCAATTATTGAACAAGATATTTCGCGTATCTCTCACAAGGATACTATCGATAATCTTATTGGTAAGGGTAGGGATTTGGAGAAGATTGTTCTTTCTCGTGCCGTTGCTAAACACATTGAAAGAAAGATTCTTGTTTACAAAAACAAAACTATTGTTTTTAACTAAGATAAACATAAATGAAGGTTGTTATAATTAAGTACAATGCCGGCAATATATTTTCGGTATATTGTGCCTTAAAAAGGGTTGGCGTTGATGCTATTATAACAGATGATAAAGATATTATCAGAAGTGCCGACAAGGTTATATTCCCTGGTGTTGGCGAGGCTGCTTCGACAATGAAGTATCTTAAAGAGCATGGTTTGGACGAGGTTATTAAAAGCCTTAAGCAACCTGTTTTGGGAATATGTATTGGCATGCAGTTGATGTGTAGCCACTCGGAGGAGGGCAATGTTGATTGTTTGGGTATTTTTGATGCTGAGGTAAAGAGGTTTTCTCCTCGATGCCACGCAGATAAAGTTCCTCATATGGGATGGAACAGCATTACAAACATTAACGATTCTGTTTTTAACTGCAATGTTAATAACGAGTTTGTTTATTTTGTTCATAGCTATTACGTTCCTTTATGTAACGAAACGGTTGGCTGTTGCGACTATATTCAACCCTTTAGTGCGGTGCTTAAAAAGGATAACTTTTACGCCACTCAATTCCACATTGAGAAGAGCGGTAGCGTAGGAGAGATGATTTTAAAAGGATTTTTAGATTTATAAAATAATGATTGAGCTTGTTCCTGCCATTGATATTATTGACGGTAAATGTGTGAGATTGTCGCAAGGCGATTATGCACAAAAAACCGTTTATTCGGCACAACCCGAAGAGATGGCAAAGCTTTTTGAGGGGAGCGGTGTTAAACGATTGCACGTTGTTGATTTGGATGGTGCAAAGAGCAAACACATTGTAAACTATAAGGTTCTTGAGCGTATTGCTACTCAAACCAACTTGGTTATTGACTTTGGTGGCGGTTTAAAAAGCGATGATGATTTGAGAATTGCTTTTGAGAGCGGTGCAGCGATGGTTACGGGTGGCAGTATTGCCGTTAAAGAACCCGAAACATTCTTGTCGTGGATTAACCGTTATGGTGCAGACAAAATTATTTTGGGTGCTGATGCCAAAGACAAGAAAATAGCTGTAAGCGGTTGGTTAGAGAACTCTGATTTGGAGCTTATTCCTTTTGTTGAGGAGTATTTGAAACTTGGAGTTAAAAAGTGTATTACTACCGACATCAGTAAAGACGGAATGCTAAAAGGACCTTCTATTGAGTTATACAAGGAGATGCAACAGGTTCTTCCCGAATTGTATATTATTGCAAGTGGTGGTGTTGCATCAATGGCTGATATTGAGGCTTTAGACGAAGCAAACATCCCTGCTGTCATATTCGGAAAGGCATTTTACGAGGGACGCATAACTATTAAAGATATTGAAAATTATATAATTGCAAACAAATAAGAAGTATGTTAGCAAAGAGAATTATTCCATGTTTGGATGTTAAAGACGGAATGGTTGTTAAAGGTGTAAATTTCGTCAACTTTAGAAATGCAGGTGATCCTGTTGAACTTGGCAAACAATACAGCGAACAAGGTGCTGACGAGTTGGTATTTTTGGATATTACAGCCTCTTACGAGGGTCGTAAAACATTTACCGACGTTGTTAAGCGTGTTGCTGAAAACATAAATATTCCATTCACTGTTGGTGGAGGTATTACAGAATTAGCTGATGTTGAGCGTTTGTTAAACGCCGGTGCAGATAAAGTATCTCTTAACTCATTGGCTCTAAAAAATCCTCAAATCATTGATGATATTGCCAAAAATTTTGGTGCACAAGTTTGTGTTGTTGCTATTGATGCCAACTTTGAAAACAATATGTGGCGTTGTTATGTAAACGGTGGACACGTTCCAACAGATAAAGACCTTTTCTCTTGGGCTAAAGAGGCTGAAAGCAGAGGTGCTGGCGAGATTTTGTTTACAAGTATGAGCCACGACGGCATGAAGATTGGTTTCCCCAACGATGCACTTCGCACTTTGAGCGAAACTTTGAACATTCCTGTTATTGCTTCAGGTGGTGCAGGTAAAATGGAAGACTTTAAAGATGCTTTTGAATTGGGTAAAGTTGATGCGGCTCTTGCTGCAAGCGTTTTCCACTTTGGAGAGATTAAAATTCCCGAACTAAAAGCTTATCTTGCCGAAAATAACATTTGTGTCAGACTATAAGAAATACAATATAAGATGAAACTCGATTTTGAAAAAATGGGAGGATTGATTCCCGCTATCATACAAGACAGCTGCACAGGTAAAGTGTTGATGTTGGGCTTTATGAACGAAGAGGCTTTGGCCAAAACTGAAGAGACAGGCAAAGTTACTTTCTATAGCCGCACTAAAAACAGATTGTGGACAAAAGGTGAAACAAGCGGAAACTTCTTGAATGTTGTTTCTATTGCTGTTGATTGCGACAATGATACGCTTCTTATAAAAGTTAAACCTGTTGGTCCTGTATGTCACACAGGTAGCGATACTTGCTTTGGCGAGGTTAACGATACTGATTTGTTCTTCTTGTCATACTTGCAAGATTTCATCGATAAGAGAAAAGCTGAAATGCCAGAGGGTTCATACACTACATCTCTTTTCAAAAAAGGTGTAAACCGTATGGCTCAAAAAGTAGGCGAGGAGGCTGTTGAAACTGTTATTGAGGCTACAAATGGTACTGACGAAGGCTTTTTATATGAGGCTTCTGATTTGATTTATCACTTAATTGTTTTGCTAACTTCAAAAGGACACAGAATTGAGGAGTTGGCTCAAGAACTTAAGAAACGCCATAAAGAGTAATTTTTATAGGTTATGTCGGGAGAGTTATTAATTGAATACAGAAATGTAGATATTGACCGCAAGGACTTAAACGTACTTCAGAATGTTGATTTTGAATTGCGCAAAGGTGAATTTGTATATTTCATCGGTAAAGTTGGTAGCGGTAAAAGTAGTCTTCTAAAAACATTTTACGCTGATGTTCCTGTTGCAGGAGGTGATGCAAAAGTGTTTGATTACGATATGACATCTATCCGCAAACGCGACATTCCTTATTTACGTCGTAAAATTGGTATTGTATTTCAAGATTTTCAACTCTTAACCGACCGTTCGGTTCAAAGCAACCTGGAGTTTGTTTTAAAGGCAACAGGCTGGAAAGACAAAAATGAAATTGCTACAAGGGTGGAGGAGGTGCTGACTATGGTTGGCATGCAAAACAAAAACTACAAAATGCCTCACGAACTTTCGGGTGGTGAACAACAACGTGTAGTTATAGCTCGAGCAATGCTAAACTCTCCGCAAATTATTCTTGCCGATGAGCCAACAGGTAACTTAGACCCCGAAACAGGAAACTTAATTACTCAACTGCTACACGATATATGCACAAACGGAACTGCGGTTATTATGACAACTCACAACCACAGTCTGCTGAAATCATATCCTGGTAGAGTAATAGAGTTCTGCAACAAACATATAAGCGATATTAATACTGAAAACGAAAACGAAATAATATAATAAAAATGAAGGTCCTTAAATTTGGTGGAACATCAGTTGGTTCTGCACAACGAATGAAAGATGTCGCTAAAATTATCTGCGACGGAGAACAAAAGATTGTTGTACTTTCTGCAATGTCGGGTACTACCAATACTTTGGTTGAGATATCGGACTATCTTTACAAAAAGAATCCCGAAGGTGCTAACGAAATAATCAACTCTCTTCAAAAGAAATATGATGCCGTAATTAACGAACTCTTCTCAACCGATGAGAGCAAAATTGCAGCAAGAGAGAGATTAAATCTTAACTTCGAGTTGATTCGTTCATTCACAAAATCTTTATTCACTCTTTTCGAAGAGAAGGTTGTTTTGGCACAAGGTGAGTTGATGTCAACTGCATTGGTTAATATGTATTTGAATGAGATTGGTGTTAAATCTGTTCTTATTCCTGCATTAGACTATATGCGCATCGACAAAAACGATGAGCCTGATACTCTTTACATTAAAGAACATCTTCCAAAACTTCTTGAGAGCGAGAAAGATGCAGAAATATATATCACTCAAGGATATATCTGTCGCAACCCTTATGGCGAGATTGATAACCTAAAACGTGGTGGTAGCGACTACTCAGCTTCGTTGATTGGTGGTGCTATTCAAGCAGATGAGATTCAAATTTGGACGGATATTGACGGTATGCACAACAACGATCCTCGCATTGTTGAGGGTACTAAACCTGTGCGTGAGTTGTTCTTTGAAGAGGCTGCAGAGTTGGCATACTTTGGTGCTAAAATTCTTCACCCAACATGTATTCTTCCTGCAAAAATAAACAACATTCCTGTTCGTTTGTTGAATACAATGCAACCAGATGCTCCGGGAACTACCATTTACAATAACTCTGAGAGCGGAACTATAAAAGCAGTAGCAGCTAAAGATGGTATTACTGCCATTAAAATTAAATCAGGTCGTATGTTGTTGGCTTACGGATTCTTGCGTAAAGTATTCGAAATATTCGAAAGCTATCGCACACCTATCGATATGATTACTACTTCAGAGGTGGGTGTTTCTGTTACTATCGACAATACTAAATATCTTCAAGAGATTCTTGATGACCTTAAAAAATTCGGTACCGTTACTGTTGACGAAGACATGGTGATTGTTTGCGTTGTTGGTGACTTGGAGTGGAATAATGTAGGTTTTGAGTCGAAAGTAATGGATGCCATGAAAGAAATTCCTGTTCGCATGGTATCTTACGGAGGAAGCAACTACAACATCTCTATGTTGATTAAAGCCGAGGACAAAAAACGTGCATTGGTTTCGTTAAGCAAAGAGCTATTTTAAACATCTTATATGAGAGACATAACAACCAATTTTCCTGTTGAAAAGTTTAAGGATATTCAAACTCCCTTTTACTACTACAACACCGATTTACTAAAAGCAACATTGGCTACAATTAATGCTGAAACAAGTAAATATGATAATTATCATGTTCACTATGCAGTTAAAGCCAATGCAAACCCTACAATCTTAAGCATAATAAAAGATGCAGGGCTTGGTGCCGATTGCGTTAGTGGCGGTGAGGTAGAAGCTGCTCTTAAAGCAGGATTTGCTCCTGAAAAGATTGTATTTGCAGGTGTGGGTAAAAGCGATTGGGAGATTACCCTTGCATTAGAGGCAGGTATCAGTTGTTTCAATGTTGAATCAATTCCTGAACTGGAGAATATAAACAGAATTGCAAAAGAGATGAACAAATGCGCCTCGGTTGCTCTTCGTATAAATCCAAATGTTGATGCTCATACCCATAGCTACATTACAACAGGGTTGAGCGAAAACAAGTTCGGAATAGACATTACTCTTATCGATAAAGTATTAGATAAACTCGCAGAGCTTAACAGTGTTAAACTCATTGGATTGCACTTTCATTTTGGTTCTCAAATAACCGATATGGATTCGTTCAGAAGTTTAGCAATAAGGGTTAACGAGATTCAAGAGATATTTTATCGTAGAATGATAATTGTTGAAAATATCAACGTTGGTGGAGGATTAGGTGTGGATTATCAAAATCCTGATAAGAATTCCATTCCTACATTCCACAAATACTTTGAAACATTCCGCAAACACTTGGCTTTGCGTCCAATTCAACATTTACATTTTGAATTAGGTCGCTCGGTAGTGTGTCAATGTGGCTCTCTTATATCAAAGGTGTTATATGTAAAAGAGGGTGTAGACAAAAAATTTGTTATCCTTGATGCCGGTATGACAGACCTTATACGTCCTGCCCTATATCAAGCATATCACAAAATAGAAAACCTATCGGCATGTAATTCTGAAAAAGAATCGTACGATGTAGTGGGCCCCATATGCGAGTCATCAGACTGTTTCGGTAAGGCAATAGAACTTCCTAAAACTGAGCGAGGTGATATATTTGCAATCCGTTCAGCTGGAGCATACAGCGAAATTATGGCATCGCAATATAATTGCAGAAGATTGCCAAAGCCATACTTCTCAGACACTATATAAAAGCTACCCTATAAATAGAAATAACCTCCAAAGAGTGAATCTTCGGAGGTTATTTTTTTTATATTGGTGTCCGATAAAACTTTTTTGAGAGAATAAAAAATTAGGACTGGTTCCATATTGCAGGAATCAGTCCTTTTAGGTTATTTTTGTTTTTGCTCCAACATGTATAACCATGAGTAAAAGTACACATTTTATCGGACAG
>JAFYRT010000011.1 GCA_017546805.1 Muribaculaceae bacterium
CAAATTTTTGTTCGGGAGTTCTTCGAACATCCCTCAGTCAATTTTCATTTGCCGTTACAGCTATTCCCTCGTTTGCAGGGTGTTGCGGGACTCGCTTCGCTCGAACAGTCCTCACACTTTATCCTGCAAACTTCAGGGCTTACACTCTGTTTTATAATGGTGCGATTTATTTTTTTAATATTACTCTGACTCAAATACGTCTTTATTTCTCTTTTTGATTTTTATCGGACAGCAATAGTTTCGAAAGGTCTTTCTCTGCAACAAAATTAAGTTTGTTAAGCATAATAATTTCGTGAGCTTTTTCTGCATCTTTTGTACGGAAAATAAGAATACCTTTGTCCCCTAACATAAATGAGTATAGGTAAGAGATATCAATACCTGCATCGCTGAACAACTTAATGGTGTCAGCAGCTTTACCCACTTCGTTTTCCAAAGTAATTGCAAAAACATCAGTTAAGCTCACCTGAATACCCGCAGCACGAAGAGCTTCGTAGGCGCGAGTAGGCTCAGAACAAATAATTCTATAAATACCATAGTCGGTAGTATCGGCAATGGTAGAAGCTATAATTTGAATATTGCCCTCTTTTAAAAGGTCGAGAACACGTTGAATAGTTCCTGATTTATTCTCGGCAAAAACCGAAAGTTGATGAACAGTCATAATCTATATAATCAATTAAAAGGTTTTACGAAGATCTTTAACTCTCACGGCTTTACCCTCGCTCTTTGGAAGCGAACCTTTCGATACCAAACGAACGTGAGGAGTAACCAATATCTCATCTTTGATTTGGCGGGTAATCTCTTTGGCAAGAGATTGCAAACGACCATAATCGTCGGTAAACATATCGTTCAATTCAACATCAATAGTCATATCGTCATTGCTATCCTTGGTTTCAAGAGTAATCAAATAGTCGGTGCTCAACTCTTTGAATTGAAGAAGAATAGTCTCAATTTGAATTGGGAATATATTAACACCTTTAAGAATAATCATATCGTCGCTACGACCTTTCATTCGGTCAAGACGTTTGTGGTGACGTCCACAAGGACACTCCCCGGGCAATACTCTGGTTAGGTCGCGAGTACGATAACGCAACAAAGGCATAGCTTCGCGGTTAAGGGTAGTCAATACCAACTCTCCAACCTCGCCTTCGGCAACAGGTTCAAGAGTATCTGGGTCAACAATCTCAACAATGTAGTAGTCTTCCCAAATGTGCAAACCGTTTTGCTCAGTACATTCAAAAGCAACACCGGGGCCACACATCTCACTCATACCAAACGAGTTGTATGCCTTAACACCCAACATCTCCTCAATTCTGCGACGTTGCTCCTCGCTGTGAGGCTCTGCTCCGATAACCAAAGTTTTAAGTTTGGTATCTTTGCGAGGGTCAATACCCATCTCTTCCATAACTTCATACAAACGCGAAGCATAGCTTGGAATAGCGTGTAGGGCAGTAGTACCAAAGTCTGTGATAAATTTTATTTGTCGTTTAGTGTTACCTGCGGCAGCAGGTACTGTAAGCATGCCCAAATGCTCAGCACCATATTGAAAACCTAAACCACCTGTAAACATTCCATAACCCGAAGAGTTTTGGAAAACATCACCTGGGCGAAGACCTACCATATGCAAACATCTTGCCACAGCTTTAGCCCACTCTTGAAGGTCTTTCTCTGTATGAAGAATAACTGTAGGGTTACCTGTAGTACCGCTTGATGAGTGCAAGCGAGTACACTTTTCCAATGGAACGGATGCAATACCAAATGGATATGTATCTCTTAAATCTTGTTTGGTAGTGAATGGAATCTTTCTAAGGTCATCCAAAGTTTTAATATCATCAGGAGAAAGATTATTCTCTTCAAAACGTTTTTTGTAGAAAGGAGAATTCATACAGTGTTTAACTGTAGCTTGAAGTCTCTCCAATTGTAGTTTTTCAATTTCGGGACGACTCATCGTCTCCAACTCCTTATGTAAATACATAGTTATAAATTTTAATTTAAAGTCAAATTAAGTATAAATAGATTACAAATTTATTAAAACAAAATAATAATTGAAAGAAAAAACAAACAAATTCAACGTTGTTTTTGCAAATCTCTCTTTTTTTGTAATTTTGCAAGAGATATGGCACGAATACTATCGATTGATTACGGAGCAAAGCGCACAGGAGTTGCGGTAACCGACACTTTGCAGATAATAGCAAATTCATTGGCAACAGTACCAACAAACGAGCTGATGAAGTTTCTTGCCGACTATCTCTCAAAAGAGGAAGTTGAGACAGTGGTTGTTGGGTTGCCGAAACAATCCGATAACACTTTGAGTGAAAATGCAGCGCGAGTAAATGGTTTTGTTCGCAAGTTCAAAGAGAAATATCCTCAAATGAATGTGGTGATGCACGATGAGCGATATACAACAGTGTTGGCACATCAGGCAATTTTATCGGGAGGAGTAAAAAAATCGGCACGACGCGACAAAGGGTTGGCAGACCGAGTAAGTGCCGTAATAATATTACAAAGCTATTTAGAACAGACAAAATACAATAAATTATGATATTACCTATCTATCTATACGGCATGCCCGTATTGCGTAAACAAACCGAGGATGTAACACCCGACTATCCCGAATTGGATAAACTCATTGCAAATATGTACGAAACCCTTACTCAATCAGAGGGAATAGGGCTTGCAGCTCCACAAGTGGGATTGGCGTTAAATCTGTTGATTATCGACCTTGACCCCATTGCAGATACATATCCTGAGTATAAAGGTATTAAAAAAACAATGATGAACGTTGTAATAGAGGAGTTGGAGGGAGAGAACATAACACGTCCCGAGGGATGTTTAAGTCTACCCGGAATAAGCGAGTCTGTAACACGTAAAGAGAAGATAAAGGTAAGTTATGTAGATGAAAAATTTGAGCCACACACAGAGTGGTTTGAGGGCTACATCGCACGAGTAATTCAACACGAACAAGACCACTTGGCAGGTAAGCTCTTTATTGACCATACATCACCAATCCGTAAACAGTTGATGAAAGGAAAACTAACAAACATAACAAAGGGCAAAGTCTATTGCGACTATCGTACTCGCACAGCAAGGAAGTAGTTGTTAGTTGATGCGACTAATGTTTAACGCAGAGCATAATACTTTGTAGATAAAGTATAATAATAAAGCTACCTTACATATTGCGAGGTAGCTTTATTTATATCTAACAATTAAATACAAACAACTTATAGTTATAATACCAAACTCAAATAAATATAAGCGGCAGGAGCTGCCATAAATACACTATCAAAGCGGTCCATCATACCACCATGACCAGGAAGTATTTTACCCGAATCCTTAACTCCATAAGTGCGTTTTAAAAGCGATTCAGTAAGGTCTCCCATAGTTGCCGAAACAACCACAACAAGAGCAAAACCTAACCACTTATAAAGTTCCATTGAGTTTATACCGTAGTTCTCTAAAATGGAGTAAATTCCCCAAGCGGCAAGTAGAGCAAACGCCACACCGCCCCAAAAACCTTCCCACGATTTTTTAGGAGAAATACGTTCAAATAATCTGTGTTTGCCAAAAGTCATACCTGTAACAAACGCACCTGTGTCGTAAACCCATATAATAACCAAAAGGGCAAGTAGCATAACAGGCATGTATATCGAAAGTATCGACAAACCACCAAAAGCAATAAAGCTCAAAAGACCAACGGGCAGAGCAATATATAGGTGTCCTGCCAAACTCTTAGCTGCGTAAGTAAAAGGCTCCTCGTGTTTAGCATAAAGCTCGGTAATAAACACAATCATAATGTATAGCAGATAAGGAGCATATGTGACAGCTCGGCTTTCGCTTGCCTCCATAACCATAGTAGCCTCTAACCACAAAATAGTGGTAAGGTAAATACCTGCCGATATGTGCATAAGGTATTGCAATGTAGTAAATTCGCCTTTAAACAAAATCTTATAAAACTCATAAAGCGAAACACCGGTAATAATAGCCAATAAAGCCCATAACGAAATGGGGTTATACATAATGGCCCATACTACGAATACTATAAAAAATACACCGGTAATACCTCTTGTTATAACACTTTTCATAAAAATTATTCTTTATCGTTTACAATATCGGTTGTGTTATTCTCACTCTTCTCCTCACTCTTTTCGCACTCCTCTTTTTTGCACTCCAAAGCCTTCTTCTCTTCTATGGCTATCTCAGTTTTTTTATCATCTTCGGCAGCCATAATCTCTTCGGTGCGAGAACTCCATTGACGTTTTCCAAAAATATTCTCAACATCTTCTGTGTAGATAACCTCTCTGTCTAATAGAATAGATGTAAGAGCATGGTGACCTTCTGCCTTCTCTGTAAGAATTTTTTTAGCTCTATCGTATTGCTCAGCAATTAAACGGCTCACCTCTTTATCAATAAGTTTGGCAGTCTCTTCGCTATAAGGTTTGGTAAAACCATATCCTTGGCCCGATGAGTCGTAATAAGATATATTAGGCAACTCAGGACTCATGCCAAAGTATGTAACAAGAGCATAAGCCTGTTTGGTAACGCGTTCCAAATCGTTTGCTGCACCTGTTGAAATTTTACCTAAGAACAACTCCTCGGCAGCTCTACCGCCAAGAATAGCACAAATTTCATCTTGAATTTGCTCCAAAGTTGTAATCTTACGCTCCTCGGGAAGATACCATGCAGCACCCAAGGCCTTACCTCTTGGAACAATGGTAACTTTAACCAATGGGTTGGCATATTGCAAGAACCAGCTCAAAGTAGCGTGACCTGCCTCGTGAACAGCGATAGAACGTTTCTCCTCGTCAGTGGTAATCTTGCCGCGTTTCTCCAAACCACCAATAATTCTATCAACCGCATCCATAAAGTCTTGGCGACTCACCTCTTTTTTATCTCTACGTGCAGCAATCAAAGCGGCCTCGTTACAAACATTGGCAATGTCAGCACCCGAGAATCCTGGAGTTTGACGAGCAAGAAGATCAACATCAACACTCTCATCAATCTTAACACCTTTAAGGTGAACGTTGAATATCGCTTTTCTGTCGTTAAGTTCAGGAAGCTCAATATAGATTTGTCTGTCAAAACGGCCGGCACGAAGCAATGCCTTATCCAATATATCAACGCGGTTAGTAGCCGCAAGAATAATAACTCCGCTATTCGAACCAAAACCATCCATCTCTGTAAGAAGTTGGTTAAGAGTATTCTCACGCTCCTCGTTAGCGCCCATGCCAACGTTTTTACCTCTGGCGCGACCAACAGCATCAATCTCGTCAATGAAAACAATACATGGAGCCTTCTCTTTAGCCTGTTTAAATAGGTCGCGAACGCGCGAAGCACCCACACCCACAAACATCTCGACAAAGTCCGAACCCGAAAGCGACAAGAAAGGAACATTGGCCTCACCGGCAACAGCCTTAGCCAATAGAGTTTTTCCTGTACCCGGAGGGCCTACAAGAAGTGCGCCTTTGGGAATTTTACCACCCAATACAGTATACTTATTGGGATTTTTCAAGAAGTCGACAATCTCCTCAACCTCCTGTTTTGCTTCACTCAAACCAGCAACATCGTTGAAAGTGACTTTAATAGGTCCGTTTTTGTCAAAAACTTGAGCTTTGGCTTTGCCAACGTTAAAAACACCACCATTTCCACCACTGCCACCTCCCGACATACGGCGCATCATAAAAATCCAGAACACAACCAAAAGCAAGATTGGTCCGAATCCCCAAATAATATCGCTGAAGTCGCTTTTGTCGTCATACGAAATAGGAGTGTTAAACTCATAGTTCTCTCTCCATTCCGAAGATACTTTATCAAATTGGTCAGAAGATGGAATACTTACCAAAAGTTTAGGGCTTTTGCCAACTTTGTCAACCTCTTTGTTGAAAATTTTAGCTGCCAAGCTGTCAGTAATCAGAGCCTCAAGCTCATTACTGTTTCTGTAAACTTTAATCTCTTTAATATCTTTGCCATCGCTAATGGCAATCTCAGAAAATTTAGTCCACGAAACCTCTTTACTAACCGACTCATCGTTCATATAATAAAGAGATATAAGAGCAATGGCAATAATAGAATAGAGCCAATACAGACTAAATTTAAAACCTCCTTTTTTATTCATAAAAATTCAACGTTCGATGCGAGAAACTACAATAAATAGAACAGGATTTATAAAATCTGCACAGTTTCTCTACTATAGAAATATCTTTCAATAAAAGTTAAACAACATTTTCTTAGTCAAGATCGGGAATTTCGGTGATTTTAGCATCACTCCAAAGTTGCTCCAATCTGTAGAAATCTCTCACCTCTGGCAAGAAAACATGCACATACAAATGACCATAATCAATAACAATCCATTGAGCATTTTTATATCCGTCATAGCCATAAGGTTTAATACCCAAGTCTACACGCACTTTCTCTCTGATGTTGTCGGCAACAGCAGCCACTTGAGTGGTCGATTTTGCATTGCAAATAATAAAGTTTCTAACAGTTGCACCCTCAATTTCAGTAAGGTCGGCAACAATAATTTTACTACCCTTTTTATCTTGAATAGAATCAACAATAGTTGAAATAAGTTGTTCTTGAATATCCATTAAAATCTCTATCTAAATAAAATTAATAAATCAAATTTGTTTTCACATTAGCATGTTCAAAAATAGTGCCAGTGCAATATCTGAACTTTTACTGTCATAAAGTATGACAATATGTCGGTTTTATATAACAATTTACAAAGATACGAATAAGCGAGCAAAATAATATCAAGTTTACTTGAATATTTTACAGCGAGCAAGAGTATCTTCGGCGTTTACGCCAAAGATAGAAGAATAAGCGAGCAAAATAATATCAAGTTTACTTGAATATTTTACAG
>JAFYRT010000012.1 GCA_017546805.1 Muribaculaceae bacterium
AAAAGTTTATAAAAAATTATAAGTTTCTGACTAATGTGTCTATCATATTGATTTCTAATAATAGTACAAGCCCTACTTAATAAGAACATTTTTAATGTATTAATTGACAATCAAATATATTTGTTGTAATTTTTTTTTACCAGACACCAATAATAGTTTTTAGTTGTCGGCTAACGCCGCCCTTCGGGTAGTTGTTAGTGAATAAGAAAAGGAAGGATTTTTTTAATCCTTCCTTTTCTTGTATATAGTTGAATAGATCTAACAACTAAAAACTAACAACTACTTAACTGCTACTTTACGGGTGTTGTTACCTACTTTAACAAAGTAGATACCTTTGTTTATATCGTTTAAAGAAAGTTGAGTAGCAAATGCGCTTTCAACCAATACTCCTGCTACGTTGTAAACCTCAATTTGAGCCTCCTCGTTTAGAGAAACAGTATTGTTGAAGAAGAAGATTTTATCTTTTCCAACTTCAACCTCCTCAATTCCAGCAGGGTTAGTTGTAGTCATAACTTTTATACCGTGGATATACATCTCATATTTTGACAAACTTTGGAAGTAAGCATATATTGGAGCATTTGATTGTAGTTTGTAAGCTCCATCGTTACCATTGTCAAGAGTTTCAATACCTGTCCAAGTACAGATACCTGCACTTGAAAGAGGTTTGAATACAGTAGCAAATTTCGCAGATATTACATCGTAGTTTGTGAAAGATGTATTAACGTCTTTAGTTGCCATCATACGAACGTACATTTTAGCCTCTGATGAAAGAGATATGCTGTATGATTTACAAGAGGGCATGCAAACAACAAAACCTCCACCATTGGCAGTCATATTAGCAGAAGCGCCAGGGATGATTATAGAACCTGTTAAAGCTCCTTCTCCTTCAATTTCTCCGTCTGTACCAGCGCCCATCCACCATGAGTCTGCATATGGAGCAGGGTAGTCGGGATATTGGTCGGCGTAAACCAATTGAATTAGTTTGCCGTTAGGATCTACTTTGTAGTCATCCTCATTGCAAAGACCTATATACTTCTCAATTTTTTCGTCAGTATCAAACCATAACCAGCCGTCTGCATCAACATCTTCGGCATCAAATAGGTTGTACTCTTGTGCTTGCATATTAACCGAGCAAGCCATTGCTAAAAGCAAAAGTGTAAAAATTTTTTTCATAAGCATTCTTTTATTTAAATTAGTAATTATTCGCTTCGCTTTAATTAGAAATTAGGAATTAATATATTTCTAATCCCTAATTCCTCATTTAAAACTACATCTCCCTCCATTCCGGGTTTTGTGCAACACCGTGGTAACGAATTTCATCCCATGGAATAGGTAGATAGTATTGTTTCTCTTCAAATAGTCTTACGCGTTTTGGGAAGCGGTTCATATTTGAGATTGTATATCTTGCTTGCCCGTTTGAACTGTTTATCACAACCTTCATGGCTTTGATAGGATTGCTCTCTCCGTTCATCTTCTCTACAGCAACACCCCATCGGAACATATCCCAGTATGTTGTCTCCTCAAATGCCAACTCAACTCTGCGTTCGTTAACCAATTCCTCCCAAGTAAGAGAGGGTAGAGTGTGCATCTTGGCTCTTGTACGAACCTCGTTGACTTTTGCCAATGCTGTATTGTCATCGCCTAAGCGGAACATAACCTCGGCATAATCCAAAAGAGCCTCTGCATATCGCCATATGATATAGTTTTGTTTACTTGCATATGTGTCGTTTTTATCAATTTGTTGGCTCTCGTCAACAAATTTGCCCATATAGTAACCTGTGCGAGTATATGCAGCGGTCTCGCTCTCTCCGTATTGAGTTATATCCTCACCTGCAACCTCGTTATTACCTGTGCGAGTATAGTGAGTATCCATTTTGTGTCCGTTCCATTCTGCACCATCATACAATATGTTGGCGTAGAAACGGTAGTCTCTGCCTTCGTAAGGTTTGTTTTTGTTGTAAGACAGGCCTTCTCTCATGCCATATTCGTCAACGTGGTTTTGAGTAGGAGTATATGCCGCAATGGTTCCTGTAAAGTGAGGAGCTGCAGCATCGCGGTCGAGTTTGTGACCATAACCTGTATCGTAGTTACCGTCGTCAGAGTGTTGAACCTCCAAAATTGACTCTACGCTATTCTTTGTCAAGAATATTTTGCGGTATTCTTTCTTTATCTCATCTTCAGTTGTACCCGATATTTGAACCAAACTATATTTTTGCAGTTCAAACAAATTATCGTACGCATCTTTTGCTTTTTCAAGCATAACTTGCGATTGATCATCGGTAAATCCTAAATAGTCGTTGCTCTTATTTTGGAAATACTCGCTTGAAGCCCATAAGTAAGTCTTCGCAATAAGCATACGAGCAGCACCTTCAGTTACTCTTCCGGTTCCGCTTGCATCGTATGAAGCAGGGAGTTTACTTGCGGCTAATTCGGCATCCTTGACAATAGCATTTACCATTTCAGCGTAAGACGCTCTTGCGAATTTAGTGTCTTCAGTCAATGGGTCAAAGGTATTATTTATCAACATAACACCACCCCAGTGGCGCCATAACATATAGTAGTAGTATGCTCTAAAGAAGTGAGCCTCTCCTAAAATTCGCTCTTTTTGTTCTCCTGAAGCAATGTTCGCCTCATTTTCAAGCAGACGGTTGATAGATTGAATTTGGGTGTAATAATTCGACCATTTGACCGAAGCCCAATTGGTAATCTCTTGGTTGTTGCCTTTTAGTAAGTCTCCGTAACCTGCATTGTAATAGTCGGTTTTAGAGGGGACGATTTGGTCTCCAAACCAAGGCATATAATATCTCGATGCACTCTTAACCAATGCAATGGTTGTTGGAACGTATGTTGAGAAACCATCGCTCATATTTCTGTACCATGGCAAGATATACTCATCTAACAACATGGGAGTTTCCCAGATGTAGTTGTCTGTTATCTTATCAACGGGAGCATCGTCAAACAAACAGCTTGTGCCTGTAAATGGTAAAACTGCTATTAATCCGTATACTATATATTTTTTTATATCCATAATTCTGAATTTTGAGGTTAAGAGTTTAATATCCTATACTTAAAGAGACTCCGTATGAACGTTGAATTGGGTATCCGCGTAATGATTCGGGGTCCATACCCAAGTGAGATAGGCTCGACCAAGTAACAAGGTTGCTACCTTGAAGTGCTACGCTGAACGAACTTAACTTCATTTTTTTCAATACTTTTGGTTGGAAAGCGTATCCCAATGATAATGATTTTAGACGTAAGAAGTTACAATCTCTAACCCAGAATGTCGACTCTTTACGGTTATTGTCATTTGCAGTTGCAAATTTCACTCTTGGCAGAGTTCCATCTTGATTGTCGTCAGACCAACACTCCTCCATATGGTACTCTTGGAAACGTTGCAAAGAACTGCTGTTCAATGAGTATAGTTCCTTAATGTTTTGTTGGTAACCTGTAGCTCCTTGGAACATGGCGTTTACGAACAAACCTTTCCAACTCACACCCAATTTAAGACCAAAGTTGAATCTTGGATTTGATGAGTTTTTAACATATTTCAAGTCGTTTGTATCAAGAACACCATCTCCGTTTTGGTCAACATATTTTATATCACCGGGAGCCAAAGTTGCGTTACCTTGTCCGTCTTGGTTTAGAGGATAGTTATCAATCTCCTCTTGTGATTGAAATAGACCATCAGCTTCATACATACTCCAAACCATGCTGCTCATTCCTACGCGGCGAAGATTTGGGTTTACCGATGACTCATCGCCATAGTCTAACCACTCATCGTCTTGTTGCGACATTGTAAAGGCAATATCGTATTTAACCTTACGAATTGTGTTGCGGTGGTTGATAGTCAAGTCCCAACCCCAAGCTTTAAGTTTTGCAAAGTTTATGCTTGGTACATTTCCGTTCACACCTGTTGTAGGTGGGTAAAGATATGATGGAGCAGAGGTGATTTTATTTGTCTCAAATCTCCAGAAGTATTCAAATGTAACACCAAAGCGATTATCCCAGAATCCCAAGTCTGTTGCAATGTTATAGTCGTTTGATTTACCCCAAGTCAATTCAGGGTTAGGATAGTTGCCTGTTGAGATAATCAATCCAGGACGATAGTTCCCTCCGATGTTATATCCGTAGCGAGTAGATTCGATATAGTTCAATAGATACGAATACTCTCCTACCAAACCGTCGTTACCAAGAATACCTGTAGAAGCTCTGAACTTGATATTAGAGATTACGGGTTGTTCCCAATCTTTAAAGAACTTCTCATTTGAAAGAACCCACGATGCAGAAACTGAAGGGAAGAATCCCCAACGGTTTTCAGGAGCAAAATATGTAGAACCGTCCATACGGAAACTTGCCTCTAAGAAGTAGCGGTAGTCAAATCCGTAGCTTAGACGACCAATTAGTGATGCACGTTGATTCTTTGTTTCGCTACCAACCAAACGAGCATCAATGGCAGTTCCTATAATTTCGGGATAAATCGATGCGTTTTGGTTCTCTCCAATCATATATTGGTTATGCATACGTTGATAGTTGGCAACTAACAATCCGCTTAAATCGTGTTTTTCTTTAAAAGTTCTGTTGTAGTTCAAACCAACCTCATAAAGTTGATTGTTTGTGAAGCGGTCAGTTTGTTCAATAGATACTTTTGCTGTTGGGTAAACAGTATTTGGATCGGTTGAGTATTCCCCTGTTGTCTCGTCGTAAGTGAATAGTTCAACAGGTTTGTCATAGCTCTTCTCAATACGAGTATTTGTGTCGAATGTAGCACGAGCATATAAAGCCATACCTTTAACCCAAGGCAACTCCCAACGAAGATTGGCAGTAATAGTGTTCATGTTGGCTTTATCGTGAATATAACCTCCCAAACCCTCTACATTAACTAGTGGATTTGAACCATCTATACTTGCCAATTTGTCGTTTGTGAAACGCAAAACTTGAGTAGGAGCAAAAGCATATGCTGCATCAAGAGTTGCATAGCTTGAGTTCTTGCTGTTGTTACGAGAACCTGTAATGTCTAACGATAGAGTAAGACCTTCGGTAAGAGTCGCATCAAGTTTTGTTGAGTAGTTAAAACGATCTCTACCTACGCCGCTATACAAACCTTTGGTATGAGTATATCCTCCCGATACATAATATTTAACCCATTGGTTTCCTCCATTAAGAGATAAACTGTGAGTGGTTGTATAACCTGTTTTATCGAGATAGTCCAAGAGGTTCTCATTTCCATAAACGTTAGGATTTGAGCCATTCTTTATCTGCTCCAATTGCTCTTCTGTGTATGGAAGATTCAATGTTCCGGGGGTATTCTCAACAGCTTGGTTATACATTAGTGCATAATTATAAGCATCCAAGAATTTTGGAAGTTGAGTTGCTTGTTGCACATTCATCTGTCCTCGGTAGTTGATAGATACTTTTTGATTGCCTTGCGCACGTTTTGTTTGCACTAAAATAACACCGTTTGCAGCACGAGCTCCATATACGGCAGCAGCTGCTGCATCTTTTAGAATAGATATACTCTCAATATCGTCGGGGTTCAGGTCTGAAAGACGCATCTCTCCGTCGCTTGTATTGGTACCAAAACGGGGAACACCGTCAATAACCAACAGCGGAGCACCATTGATACCACGAATGTTCAACTCTGCCTCTTTGGCACTACTTGGGTCTCCTGTCGATTGCATAACGCTCAAACCCGAAACTTGTCCGTATAAAGCTTCGTCAATGTTGGCAGTAGGTATTTTTAAAAGTTCATCGCTTTTAACAGTCTCCACCGAACCTGTCAAAGAGGACTTCTTTTGAACACCATAACCGACAACAACCAATTCGTCAAGGTTTTGTGCATCATCTTCAAGTACTATTGCCACGCTTTTTGTACCGTCAGCAACTTTGGTAGTCTTTGTTTTGTAGCCAAGGTACGAAACCGAAAGCTCCTTACCTGTTTTTGGAAGGGTGAAATTACCGTCCATGTCGCTTATTGTAGCGTTTTTGGCATCTTTCCACTGAACGTGAGCGCCAATCAAAGGTTCACCGCTACGGTCGGTAACTTTACCTTTAAGTACAGCAGTTGTTGTTTGTGCTGTGACCGCTGATGCTAAGCATAAAAGCGATACAATCAATATATATATCCTACTTCTCATATAGTATGTATTTATATTAGTCGTTGAAAATTCTCTCTATCTTAATGATTTGGTAGTTGTAGAAGTCTTTTGTTGAGCCTGTTGCCGAAGTTGCTCTTGTTTTGTATAGTTTAAGAACTTCATTCAAACGTCCAGTCATAATTGCACCCAATTGATTTGCGGTAAGAGTTGGCAATCCGAAGTTGAATCGAGCAAACTCTTTCATTTCGTTAATACAGTGCGAACAAGTTATGGCACTCTCCTCGATGTTTGCCTCAACCTCTGCAAGAGATTTGCTACTTGCATTGCCATTTTTTTGTAGCCCTGATGTTTTAATCATCAAATCAACAGCGGTTCCTTGTAGGTTCTGTTCAACATCTGTGAGCTTGCCGCCTTTTGGAGCAACAAATATGGCTTTAGTAACATCGTTCATATACTCTTCCAAAGTGTAGTTGTTTTTGCTGTCAACTATACCTCCCTCTTGAATACGGTAAAGAACGGCCGAGTTTATAAGAGATGTTATTATTGTTGATTGAAGTTTGTCGTTTGTGTTAAGATTAATCTCCAATTTATTTATCAATGCAGGAACAGTCAACCAATCGCTGTGAGTGCGAGCCTCGTTTAATAACCACATCATAGCCTCTTTTTGAGTAGCTTTATCAATGTAGTGTTTCGATGTTGCTTTTCCGTCACCTTGTCTTATCTCCTCATATCTGATACCTCCTATGTAAGGTATAACGTGGCGAATGTAACGAGTGTATTGAGTGACAATCTGTTTGTACATATCCTCCATATTGTCATATCTCTCACCTTCACGTTTGTTCCACTCCTCTAAGTTTTGAAGCAATAGTTTTAGGTTTTTAATACCGTAGTTGCTTGCTTTAATATGGTTGTCACCCAAATCCTCGGTTTGGTCTGTTGGATCAACAGTACCCAAGAATTGTTGTGCGCCAAACTCAAACATCTTATCATCAGCTTTTTCGGCAATCCATTTGTCAAGAATTGGTTTCTCATCCTCGGGAGTGGCAACATCAGGAATCAATCTGTATCCCCAATTGATAGCGTAAATATCATATACACCTAAATTGGGAGGAGTTAGTTTAACGCCCTTCTCAACGTCGCCGGGCTGAGCAACAAAGTTGTTTCGTGCATAATCCATGATACTTGGGGTAGTTCCATATTTTTGAGTAAACTCTGCACTGCGAAGTGAATCAACAGGATATGAGTAGCTTGCGCCCATATTGTGCATCAAACCAATTGTGTGCCCTATTTCATGAGCTGCTGCATATCTGATTGATTCATTCATTGTTTCATCGTCAAAGACGCGAGTACGAACCTTTTCGTCAACAGTTGCAGTTTGAACAAAACGCCAATTGTGCAATAGCGACAATATGTTGTGATACCAAATAACATCACCTGTCAAAATCTCTCCTGTGCGAGGGTCGACATAGCTTGGTCCCATTGCATTGGGAGTTGCAGTTGCTGCATACTTGAAACAGCTGTAACGCATATCGTCAGGGTCAAAGGTCGAATCGTTTTCGGGATAGTCAATTGCTCTAATGGCATTTTTGAAACCTGCAGCCTCAAAAGCAACATTCCAATCCTCTATACCCTGTTTAATAGAGGCTCTCCATTTTTCGGGGAATGCGTTGTCAACATAAAAAACAATAGGTTTTTCGGGTTCAACAAGCTCTCCGTTAAAGTAACGCTCCATATCCTCGGCCTTTGGCTCCAACCTCCAGCGGTGGATAAATGTTTTTACCTCAACACCATCTTCGTTTGTGGTGTATATGCTCTTGTCAGAGTAGAAGAAACCAACTCTATTGTCTTGGAGACGCATAGCCATAGGTTTTTCAGGAAGAGCAAACAACGAACGGTGCATAATAACCGAGTAGGGTTGATTCATAAGAGATAGAGTAAACGACAATCTGCTCTTAATCTCTATGTTGTTTGGGAATGCTTTGTTACTGATAATGCCCGATGCGTCGCCTACAAAAGTACCTTTAAGAGAGTTGCTTCCGCCAAACAATTTGCTCAATGGGTTGTCTTGTTTAATGGGGCTTATACATTTTTCGTTAGCTCCAAAAAAATCTGTAACGTCAATAACCACGTTGCCGTTGTTCTCTGCAACAATTTTGAATCCTTTTACAACTGGGTCATAAAAGTTCTTTTCGTATGAAAATTTTATTGGGTCGTCATTCGATACAATCTCGTCGCTTTGTATCTCGTGGATATACACTTTGCGCTCATCTTTTGTAAACTTAATCAGCATTGGAGTGGTGGCCATCTGTCCGGCAACAAAATCCTGAGTATTGCTTGTTGCTGCTATGCGGTTTGCCAAGATGTATGTTTTACAAAAAACAGAGTCGGGCATCTCGAAATAAAGTTTACCCTCCTTTGCATTATATAATGTGGTAAACAATCCCTCTTGTTTAACGGCATCTTTAGTAACCTTTTTGTATTCGGCGTTAACGCTATCCTTTTTTACAATTTCCAAAGGTTTTTTGACCTCGTTGGCTTTTTTCTTTGCGTATGTATTTGGTATACAAACAAAAATAGCCAAGATGACAGCCAAAAGTGATACGTGTTTCATAGTATATATTTTATTAAAAATCCAAATAAGTGCTTATATGCACCGCAAATATATAAAAAAGGATATAATCTTGTGTTATTTGTCAGCTATTTCTTAAAAAAGTTATACATAATTAACTAAAACATTTGTAAATCGAATCAATTTGCTTTAATATTGTGTTTACGAATGTAAAAATGAAATAAAAGGAATGAAAAAGTTTTACATTGAGCATATCTTTTTTTATCTTCGCACAAAATTTTAACATAAAAATTATAAAGAATCAGATATATGAAAAAGATTTTCACATTGGTTGTGATGACCATTATAGGAATTGCAACAATACTTCCTGTGACGGCAGCAGAGAAGAATAAAGGGGAGTTGGCAAATATCGTATGCTTTGTACGCTTTTTGGGAGAGGACAATGCCGAGTCGTTTGAACTTTCGGCATCAACTTACCAACAGATGTTTAATGACAATACAGCAGGAGCAAATTCTGTTTATAACTACTTCTACGAAGCATCGTACGGTCAGTTGCAATGGAAAAGTACACTTTTCCCTGCGGCACAAGGCGATATGGTAATGTCGTATAGGGCCAAAAACGAGCGTAACTACTATAAAGAGAAAAGCAGTATTGCGACAAACGGATACGAAGATGAGGTCGATCGTGCAGCTCGCGAGCAGGCATTGATTAAGGAGATTGCCGCATATCTATCGGCAAACCTTCCCGATGACACAGTGCTTGATGCAAACAATGACGGTATCGTTGACAATATGTGCATTGTTTTGAGCGGGCGTAGCGAAATCAGCAACCGTCACCTTTTGTGGCCACATCGTACCGACTTGGCTTTGCCCGATGAAAAAGCTGTGTATATAAAGGATAAAAAACTTGTAGGCTTTATAATTACATTTGATGATGCAAACGGATGGGCTTCGTTAGAGCCTGTGCCATTCAATACAGGAGTAATTTGTCACGAGATGTCTCACTCATTGGGAACATACGACCTATACCACGTATCAGACAAACTTAATCCCGTAGGTGTTTGGGATTTAATGAGCGACAACCTTTTGGTTCCTCAACATATGTCGGCATACACAAAATATCGTTATTGCGGTTGGATAGATGAAATTCCCGAAATAACCGAGCCGGGAACATACACACTTAATCCTGTAGGTGGTGCAACAAAAGAGAATATAGCCTATAAAATAAAAATGATAGGCTCCGACGAATATTTCGTTGTTGAGTATCGTAAAAAAGATGGAACATTTGATGCAGGATTGCCACAGTCAGGATTGTTAGTGTATCGTATAAACCCTGCATATACAGGAGGTAACGCAAGCTACAACGGAACAAGTCGTTTGGATGAGGTTTATATATTCCGTCCTGGAGGAACAACAACAGCCGATGGAGACGTTGAAAAAGCAGCATTCAGTGTCGATAACGGACGAGCAATATTTGGTGGAGCAGGTGTAGCTGTAAAACCATTTTATAGCGATGGAAGCGAAGCACGTTTTGCCTTAACCAACATAACAACATGTGGCGAAACCATATCGTTCACATTCGAAACACTTGGACATCAAATAGCTGTATCTAAAGAGAGTGTTGCGTTCAATGGCAAGAAAGGAGACAAAGGCGAGATAACAATCGAAAGTGATGTGGCTTGGCAACTTTCAACATTGCCCGATTGGTTGACAGTATCGGCAACAGAGGGTGTTGCCGGAAAAACAACAATAACATTCGAGACATTGTCAGAGAACGTTGCAGCGCAAACGCGAGAGGTTACGCTTACAATAACATCGCCCGAAGATGATTCAGTGTCGGCAACAGTTGTGGTATCGCAACAATCAAATACAATATTACCCCCATCAGAGATACAAGCAGAGGTAGAGGAGGGTAGTGTAACAATATCGTGGACAGCCCCACAAGAGGGAACACCTGTATTGAGTGAAGGATTTGAGGATGTAGCCAATATGAATTGGACAATTAGTAATTACAACGATAGAGGTTGGTACTTAACCGAGAGCAGCAAATACTATCTTGCATATAGCGGAAACTACTCAATGTATATGAAGAGTGCTTGGGATGATGAACATCAAGACGAGATACTTATCTCTCCCACATTTGCAAACGGAAAAGTACTTACATTCTATAGCAAATCAACAGCACCAATGAAAAACCCAACATATCCTCATCACTATCACGTAGAGGTAAGTTCTGACGGAGGAGCAACTTGGACTCAGGTCTATAACCTAATGACCGATTGCGATGTTGTTAACCAATATACACAAATAAAGATAGATTTGTCGGAATATACATCAGACAATATGAAGATTGCCTTTCATGCTTGGGATGATGGCAACATTGGCTTATCATATTGGTGGCAAATCGATGATGTAAACGTATATCCAACAGTAGTGTCAACAACAGTAACAGGATATTCTGTATATCGCGATGGAGTTAAAATAGGAGAAAGCTCCACAACCGAGTTCGTAGACAATGCCCCACTAAGTGGAGAACATACCTATACAGTAAGAGCAATGGGTGAGTTCGGAGAGACATCAGACTCAGAGAAAGTCTCTGTTGTCTATGGCGAAACAGGTATTGAAGATAGTGAAGTTAACGAAGTAGAGGTAAAAATATATTCATACGCAGGAAACATAGCAATTGATACCACCGAACCACTAAAAGAGGTGAAAGTATTGTCAATGAACGGAGTATTGGTTGCATCACAAGCAAATGTAGCATCCAATGCTGTAATCAATGCAACATCATTGGCAAAAGGAGTGTATGTAGTAGTTTGCATTCCTGAAAACGGACAACCTGTAGTATCAAAAGTGATATTGTAATGACAAAGGTAGAGTATAGAACAAAGGGAACATGCGCCCAACTGATTGAGGTGACAGGTGAGAATGGACGAGTGGTGGATGTAGCCTTTTACGGAGGGTGCAACGGAAACCTTCAAGGAATAGCATCGTTGGTAAAAGGAATGGAGTACGATAAAGTAATAGAGCGTCTAAACGGAATATGTTGCGGATACAAATCAACATCATGCCCCGACCAACTATGTCGTGCCATAGAACAACTAAAAGCAGCGGAAAACAATGGCTAAGAAAGAGGATTACATAAAACAAAATCGTGAGTTCCTTGCCCAAATGAAAGGACAGGCAGGCGTAGAGGAGATTTCGCTTGGAGTATTGCGTAAAGTCATTAAAAGCGGAAAAAGCAATGTTCGTCCTCGTGCAGGAAATGTAGTGACCGTACACTACAAAGGAACACTTGTTAACGGCAAGGAGTTCGATAGCAGCTACAAACGCAAATGCCCCGAAGCATTCAGAGTACGCGACCTTATCGTAGGATTTCAAGTAGCACTTACACAAATGACCATAGGTGACCATTGGATAGTATATATCCCTTGCGAACAAGGTTATGGAATGCGTAGTTCAGGAAATATCCCTGGAGGCTCAACCCTTATATTTGAGATTGAGTTGTTAGGAGTGATGTAATAAAGCAATCAGCTATAAACAGAAAAAAGGTTCTTGCTAAAAAACAAGAACCTTTTTTTGCAATATTGAACCTTTCTAAGAATAGTTTATGTTCTTATTTGATTTAAAATCAGGGGAATGTGAGGATAAAAAAGAAAGACAAACCATTAAAAATGATGATTTGTCTCTTTCGGTACACCCAACCCTCGAAATATTGAACCTTTGGGAAGACTTCAAAAAAGTAGTAGAATTCATTAAAGCCAACTCTACTTGGCTAAAACCTATGTTGGAGAGGGTTGGAAGTAATATATTAATGTTTAACTAATATTATATATAAGTTATTTCTCTTTTTTGATATGGGGTGTTTTTACTCGTTCCCTTTTATTGGATAATATCCTTTATCCTTATCATACATCATGAAATTACGTATAGCATAAGTATGCTCATCATATTTCTCAATATCATTGACTTTAATTTTCATTAGATTGACTTTTTCAATAAAATTCAAAATTTCCTCGTCAGTGATTAATTTGTAAACATCTCCATAAAAAAGAATATTAACAAGATATACTTTCCCTGAATGTATATGTATTTTGTATGTAATATTAGAAATATTGCTTCTTCCCTTACTATCAAAAACTTTATCTTCTCCAAAACAGCTAACAGCAAGATATTCAATCGCAGCTTCTACATTGATTCTATCTAAGTTGCTCATAGATACGTTTTCTTCAATTTTTGTATCCTTAAATAATTCTTTGTTCTTTTCAGGAAGATGCCATACCCAAAAGGTCTTAACATCTTGTTTTAAGTTATCGTTATAAGCTATCATATAATGTAAGTCTCCTTTGACAAGAGTCTCTATATTTTTATATGAATCAGCTAATGCATTTTGAGTTACAAATGAGAATAATAATGTTGCAACAAAAACAAACCTTTTCATAATTATGTAATTTATTTAATATATGGGGATAAAAGTATCTTATTTTTTTAAGATATGCAATAGATATTCAGGAGGAATAGAATTGTTAAATACTCTGCTGTCGTGATTGCTTTTCTCTTGTGGTAGAAAAATGCCGATTTCGTTGTATAAATCCAAATCTTGGGGTGTTATAATTCCGGTTTCAGAAACTTGCTTTATCATAGATAAATATCTTTTATATAAATCTTCTATATATTTATCTTTCAAATCTCTTCCCATAAACATTTTATCTCCTATGCTTCCATTAAAATTTTCATTAATTAATATTTGTTGGGATCTTTCTCCTGTTTTAGGTGCAAAAACTATTAAAGCATCTTCATATCCTTCGAAAATATTAGGGTCTACAGACTTGTTGTATATTAATGGTTCGTCATCCTCCATTATCTCGTTCTTTAAGCCTTTATATTTTATAATATCCACTCCTGTTTTAGCTTCCATTTCTAAATTCATTGCTGGAATATCTTTGCTTTTACGCCCATCCTTATTATAGAAATTATATTGTCCTTGATGAAATAGTTCTTCTGCTTGTGTGGAAAAATCAGGGTTTGTTTGTGAAAATATTATACTCTTTTCTGGCCATTTCGCTTGAGCTGGAACTTGTACAGACTTGTTAAATCCAAAATGTAAGCCTTTATTTGGAATAGTATTTAATACCCTTTCCCCATATCCATTATTAGTTAAATAATTTACGCCATCTCCTAAATCTCCCCACATATTTTTAGGAATACTTTTTGATGCACTAAATTGAGTAATTCTACCTAATTCGGGATATTGTTTCGTTAATGCAAGTGTATCAACATTTTCGGAATAATCATTTTTCATTATTCCATATCCTTTATTCCCTAAAATGTTTTGAGGCACTTTATTTGATTGATTTGGATTTAATCCTGTTGAATATTGTTTGGGTATTCTCTTATCAAGAGGTTCGTATTTTTGAATAACGGGACCTTGAGAATTATTCATATTCTCTTTCTCTGTCAATATATTATTCTTCAAAACATTGTCATACCCCGGGAATAACATTGAGGTACTATCTGTTGAACTACTACATAAAACGTATTGATTGTTGTTTTTATCCGTTTCTTGTTTGTCGAATGTATCAGAAGATTTATTGGCTGATTCGCCACTATACCTTGGAAGATTGTTGGGATTATATTCCTCTTTGTCTATATCAAACGGAGAAATCCTTCTAACTAAAAACATATCAGAGATAGGTGAATATTGCATATACACCTGATTTTCTTCGTCCCAATATAATTTATTGGGATCTTTTTCTAAATTTCCTTTACTCATAACGACCTAATTTTTATTTATTGGCAAAAATAGGTACTCATTTTTAGCATATAGTGGTATAATTATAAAAAAACAAAAATATTTGTACGGGAAAAGTTGAATTCGTAATAATAATTGTCAGCGAAAGGAATAAATAAACTAAATATTGAACATCTTCCTAAGAATGTTTTTATGCTCTTATTTGATTTAAAATCAGGTGAATGTGAAGATAAAAAAGAAAGACAAACCATCAAAAATGATGATTTGTCTCTTTCGGTACACCCAACCCTCGAAATATTGAACCTATGGGAAGACTTCAAAAAAGTTGTAAAATTCATTAAAGTTTTATATGACATCTTCTTAATTCAAAAAGGATCTTTTAAAGTATAGAGATTTAATGATTTACATAGTCAAAATAGAATGATTTGTAAGACTTTTTACTATTTTGTAATCGTGTATTAGTTATCTTTGAGATATAAAAGTAGTTATATATGTATTGATCTTCTCCTTGTCCTATTCTATAACATATTACATTCTCAAACTTAACTGGAGTTGTATCTGTATCAAATAATTTTAAGTATTCTTTGTCCCCGATAGGCAGTTCCCCCAATGTTTTATCTCTATACATTTCATCCATAATAGAGTATTCTGAAAAAACTTTTATGGTATAAGGGAATACAGATATTATCGGTTTTTCAATGTATGATACAGATGCAGTGTTTATTACGGTAGAGGATGAAGCATCTGTTATAGTTAAACTCCCAGGCATCTTGTTCCCTTTGTAGTCTTTTATATTATTCCAATATCCATAGATAGATCCTGATACCGCAGTTCCAATAGTTGAAGAAGTAGATTTAGATGACTCTACAATTCTATTAAGATAGTAATCAAATGAAAATCCATTCTTGACAAAGTAGGATTTAGTTAAATCTACATATATAACACTATCTGTTTTATTCTCTATCATAAAACACACCTTACCTCCTTCAGACCAAAAGTCATAAATTACATCACACGCATTATCACTATAAGTATAAGCATTCGTTGAATTATCTAAATTGCTTTGTACACTACACACTTGACGATAATAAGCACACGAATTCAATATAAAAAGAACCGTACTAAATAGAAATAATCTTTTCATAATAATATTGTTTTAAACCAAAATATCTATAACTAAAAAAACAAGCGTGAGCAGGTTGTACTATTCAGAGGTACTGCCATACCCACGCAACATACAAACACCACCCACGCTATTGCGTAGGCGTTTCGTGTCCATTGTGCTTGTTGCGTTTGAAAATTGGCAGTTTTCTGAACAAAGTACAATAGCAAAAACGCTATTAATATCAAAAGTTATAAAATTGAGTTGCCTCAATCGTATTGCAAATATATTAATAAATACGATTTAATCCATAAAATGAGATAAATAATTCTCAAATATGATATTTTTGTAATACGTTTATAAATAAAGTAAAGGATACCCCATTAACTATTCAAATCAATTAGATTATATGAATATTAAGCATCTTTACATAATAGGTAATGGATTTGATATATTTACAGGATTAAACACTCGTTTTAGTGATTTCCGCAATTGGCTTAGTTGTAACTATCCATTTGTTTATGAAAACTTATGCTCTGTATATGAAGTAAAAGGAGAGTGGTGGAATGATTTTGAGGCAAATTTAGGTTATTTAGATGTAGAAGAATATGTAAGGACATATACGCCTCCTCCTCTACCGGAGAAAAGTATAGATGAGATTTTAGCATCTGATACATTGAATAATAAATATGTTGGAGATGGACTCCCACACATTAATATATCTACCCCATGTGCTGATAGGTTGCGAGGTTTATTAGAAATTCTTCAATATTGTCTTGAGAAATGGGTGAATTCAATCCCAGATATAATTTTAGATGCTAAATACATAAAGTTAGAAACAGAAAATTCATATTTTATAAACTTTAATTATACAGATGTATTACAAAAGTTATATAATGTGCCTGAACAACAAATACTACATATACATGGACAAGTATCAAAACATGAAAAACTAATATTCGGGCATGGGAATCGGGTGTATATTGAATATTTTTCTCACGATGTAGATGAAACTTGTAATGAATTAAACAACTATGAAAAGAATCCATATGTATACATATATAAATATAAAGATTTACCATCAATTTTAAAAGATGTTGAATATGTTCATATTTATGGATTTTCCATATCAGAAGTTGATGAGTATTATCTCGATTGGATAGAAAAGAATACGCCGAGATATAGTAAATGGGAGTTTAGTTGGTATTCAGATAAAGATTTACAGAAAATTATTGGTGTCCGGTAAAAAAATTACAACAAATATATTTGATTGTCAATTAATACATTAAGAATGTTCTTATTAAGTAGGGCTTGTACTATTATTAGAAATCAATATGATAGACACATTAGTCAGAAACTTATAATTT
>JAFYRT010000013.1 GCA_017546805.1 Muribaculaceae bacterium
AAAGATATAAAAAAAAAAAAAAATTGCAATTTTTTTTGAAGTTTTTTTTCAAAAAAAATACTACTATAAACGAAAATACAGAATTAAATTATTGATTATTAAGACAATATACTGTAGAGCCCCCACATTCTGAAACATTTGCATTGGCAAATGAAATTTTAGGAGCTTTTACTCCCTCCTTTATTGACACGGTGGATACCTCTCTGCGAATCTCATCCCACACCCCTGAATAGATAAACGACTGCAACGTTTTTGCTCCGCCTTCGACCATAAGCGAGGTTATTTTGCGAGCATATAACTCACTCAAAATTTGAGGTATTATATCTTTTGAAAAGTCTATTTTAATGTAGCGAGAGTCATCTACGTCTGAAGTTATATGTGTAAATACCAACGTTGGTGCATCGGTATTGAAAATTTTGTTTTCAGTCGAAAGCCTTGCATCTCTGTCAATAGCAACTCTTAACGGATTTTTACCCTTCCAACCTCGTACAGTAAGTGATGGGTTATCGGTTATTGCAGTTGTAGTACCAACTAAAATGGCATCATAATATGATCTTTCGCGGTGCATATATAGCGACGATACAGGAGAGGATAACTGCACAGGCTTTGGTTGCCCGTTTTCAATGGCAGCCATAAAGCCCTCTTTACTCTCGCACCACTTCAACAACACATAGGGACGAGATTGGGTGTGAGCCGTAATAAATCGACGATTAATAAAACGACACTCATTCTCCAACACTCCAACTTTTACCTCAACACCAGCCTCTTTAAGGATTGCAACACCTCTGCCGGACACCTCTGGGAATGGATCTTTTACTCCTATTACAACCCTTGGTATTCCGCACTCTTTTATTAGATTGCAACATGGAGGTGTTTTGCCGTAATGCGAACATGGCTCGAGTGTTACATACATTGTACTTCGCGTCAACAGAGATTTATCCATGACAGATGCCACAGCATTTACTTCGGCATGAGGTTCTCCATATTTTCGGTGATACCCCTCGCCTATTATTTTGCCATCGCACACAATAACTGCACCGACCATCGGATTGGGCGATACTCTGCCCTCGCCACAACGTGCAAGTTGCAATGCTCTTTGCATATAAATTTTATCACAATCCGATTTCAAGTCCATTTTTTTTATAATTTTGTGTATTCTCTGTATAAGCGATGAAAGGATCTATCAGAAATATTGCCAACCAACTCTCTTCTATCTATGATGCAAGGGAGTGTAACTCTATTGCCAGATATATTGTTGAAGAGATTTCGGGAATGACATACACCGATATCTTGGTCAAAGATACAAAATTTTCGGAAGTTGAGATAGAAAAAACAGAAGAGATAACCAAAAGACTGCTTAATGGAGAGCCACTGCAATATATTTTGGGATACACATATTTTTGCGACTTAAAAATTCGCGTTGACAACAACGTTCTTATTCCTCGTCCCGAAACAGAGGAGATATGCCGATTAATTATTGAACGCGAACATAATAAATCTCCTAAAATCCTTGATGTTTGCACAGGCAGCGGATGTATTGCTTTGGCTTTAAAAAACGGTATTTATGGTGCTTCTGTTGATGGTGTAGATATTTCGGAAGGAGCCTTGGAGGTTGCCAAAGAAAACAGTAAAATTATTGATTGCGACGTTGATTTTTATAAATACGACGTTATTGAGAATAGTCCAAAAATAGCAAAAAGATACGACATTATCGTTAGCAATCCCCCATATATCTGCCAATTTGAAAAAGAAAAAATGAGCCGTAATGTTTTGGATAACGAACCTCATATTGCTCTGTTTGTAAGCGACAACGACCCACTTGTTTTTTACATAAAAATAGCAGATTTGGGCAACTCTATTCTAAAGAGCAAAGGGAAACTATATTTTGAAATAAACCCTCTGTTCGTAAACGAATTAGAAGAGATGCTTTTAGAGAAAGGATACAAAGATATTGAGATTATCAAAGATATTAACGAACGTAACAGATTTATTGCATGCACAAAGATTTAGAGAATAAAAAACAGAGCATTGACAAAAAAGAGGCTTTGATAAAATGCACCAACATCTGTTCAAAAGCTGAATACGCGGTTTGGGACATCCGCGAGAAACTCTACAAATGGGGTGTTGACAGTTGCAACCACGACGAAATTATAGAGTATCTACTAAAAAACAACTATATAAATGAGGGGCGTTATGCCGAATGTTTTGTCTCTGAAAAATTTCGAATAAGTCGCTGGGGCAGAATTAAGATAGGATACGCTCTACGACAAAAAAGAGTTGCAGAACAATACATTTCTTCGGCATTTGAAACAATTGACGAAGAGCTATATTTTGAAATCTTAAAAGAGTTGGTAAAGAGTAAAAGCAAGGGTAACATCTCTGATTTTAAGAAGAGGGCTTCGGTATATAATTTCGCCATTTCGAGGGGATTTGAACCGGAACTTATAAACCGAGCTTTGAGGGAGATTGAAAAGGATGAAAATTAAAGATATTTTTTCGGCAATAGCAGACCTCTTTTATCCTCGTCTGTGTTTATGTTGCGGAACTGCTCTAACAAGTTCCGAAAAATATATCTGTACCTCGTGTGTTGCTTCAATTCCTCGCACCAATTTTCATACCGGCATCAGAAACTTAACAGAAGAATCATTTGCAGGAAAGGCTCACGCAAACAGAGCATTTTCGTGGTTTTTCTTTTCGCATGAAAGTCCGTTTTCAAAACTGATATACAATTTTAAATATGCAGGTAATTATCCTCTTGCTCAATATCTTGGAGAGATGTATGCAAAGGAGCTGTATTCGGATGAAATCGAACTAAAGTTTGACTATATAATCCCCGTTCCGCTACACACTAAACGCAAGAAGGAAAGAGGTTATAATCAATCGTATTACATTGCAAAAGGCATTGCAAATGTGTATGGCGGAGAGATAAAAGAGGATATTCTCCAAAGAAAAGAGAAGACAGAATCTCAAACAAAAAAAATGAGATTCGACCGTTGGGAGAATATCAAAGATGCTTTTTATGTTACTGCTGCCAATACATCGGATTTTGACAAAGAAATTCTTATTATTGACGATGTTACAACAACAGGTGCGACCATTGCAGCATGCATTATTAAATTGCGTGAGAGTGGATATAAAAATATTTCGGTGTTGACTTTGGCGTATACCTCATAATAGTTGTTAGTTGTTTGCAAAATTTTTAACTCCTAATTCCTCATTCCTAATTATTGAGAAGCAACAAACTAATTCCTAATTTCTTAAAAAAACGCCTTTGAGGTTGCTTATATTTGAATATTATTGTGTAACTTTGATTGCTAATTAGGCATATAGTATTTTATGCATTGTGAATATTAATTTTTAAAACTATATATTATGAATTCAGTAGACAAATTATTAGCTAAAAAGTTATTGGGTGTAAGTGCAGTAAAACTTCAACCAAAAAATCCTTTCACATGGGCATCGGGTTGGAAATCACCTATCTATACTGACAACAGAAAAACTTTATCATTCCCTGAGGTTAGAAGTTTCGTTAAAGTTGAGCTTACAAAACTTATAAAAGAGAAATTCGCAGAATTCGATGTTATTGCAGGTGTTGCAACCGGAGCTATTGCTCAAGGCGCTCTTATCGCCGACGAACTTGATATGCCTTACGTTTATATCCGTTCTGCAGCTAAAGACCACGGTATGGGCAACTTGATTGAGGGAGAGATTAAACCCGGTCAAAAAGTTGTTGTTGTTGAAGACCTTATTTCAACAGGCGGAAGCAGTTTAAAAGCTGTTGAGGCTGTTCGCCAAGCAGGATGCGAGGTTGTTGGTATGGTTGCTATCTTCACTTATGGATTCCCTCTTGCTGAGGAGAAATTCAAAGAGGCAGGTGTTACTCTTTACACTTTGAGCAACTACAACGCTGTATTGGAGGCGGCTGCTGAAACAGGTTATATCAACAGCGAAGATATTGAGACTCTTAAAGTTTGGAGAGAGAACCCTTCTCAATGGATGCAAGAATAATCACGAAATAGAATTATTAAATGAGTATAAGCAAATACGAAAGTTCGGTTAAAATTGTAAACTCACCTGTTGAGGCAGTTTACAACACTCTCTCTGATTTAACAAATATAGAGAGAGTTAAAGACCGTATACCAGCCGATAAAATTAAAGATATTAAATTTGACAGAGACAGCTGTTCTCTTAAGGTTGCTCCTGTGGGTGAGATTAAATTCATCATCTGCGACAGAGAAGAGAATAAAACCGTAAAGTTTACAGCCGAGAAATCGCCTCTTCCTGTTTTCGTATGGATTCAAATGCTTCCTGTAACATCAACCACATCAAAAATAAGAGTTACATGTCATATGGAATTGAACATGTTCTTGCGTGGTATGGTAGGAAACAAAATAAAAGATGGCGTAGAGAAAATAGCTGAAACGTTGGCTGCAATTAATTATTAATTAAGGCTACTATATTTTACTAAAAAGATATGGCAGAAAAACTTTGGCAAAAAAACACTATAGTAAACTCCGAAATTGAGCGATATACCGTTGGTATGGATAGAGAGTTGGATCTTTTTCTTGCTCCATATGACATTTTGGGTTCGATTGCTCACATTACAATGTTGCAATCGATTGGATTGTTAGAGGAGGAGGAACTAAAGATTTTAACAACCGAGTTACAAAACATATACCAAACCACACAAGATGGTTCTTTTATCATTGAGGACGGTGTTGAAGATGTTCACTCTCAAGTGGAACTTTTGCTGACTCGCAAACTTGGTGACATTGGCAAGAAGATTCATAGCGGACGCTCACGCAATGACCAAGTTTTGGTTGACTTGAAGTTGTTTATGCGTTCGGAGATTAAAGAGATTGTTACTCTTTGTGACAGGCTCTTTAAATCACTTATTGCACAAAGCAATAACTACAAGGATATTCTAATGCCCGGATATACTCACTTGCAAGTTGCAATGCCCTCTTCTTTTGGACTTTGGTTTGGTGCATATGCTGAGAGCATCGTTGACGACCTTACTGTTTTACAAGGTGCATATAAGGTTGTAAACCGAAATCCTCTTGGTTCGGCTGCAGGTTATGGCTCGTCGTTCCCTTTGAACAGAACAATGACTACAAATCTTTTGGGCTTTGACTCGATGAACTACAACGTGGTGTATGCTCAAATGAGTAGGGGTAAAACCGAACGTATTGTTGCCACAGCCATTGCTTCTATTGCCGCTACAATATCAAAACTTGCTTTTGATGCCTGTATGTTCAACTCACAAAACTTTGGATTTGTCAAACTTCCTGATGAGTACACTACAGGTTCGAGCATTATGCCTCACAAGAAGAACCCTGATGTGTTTGAATTGACTCGTGCAAAATGCAATAAACTTCAATCATTACCATATCAAATTACTCTTATCGCAAACAACCTTCCTTCGGGTTATTTCCGCGATATGCAACTCATTAAAGAGTCGTTCTTGCCAGCTTTTGCCGAGCTTAAGGACTGCTTGATTATGACTACCGAAATGGTTCGTTTGATTGAGATTAAAGAGGATATCATCGAAGATGACAAATATAAATATGCCTTCAGTGTTGAGGAGGTAAACCGCAGAGCTAAAGAGGGAACTCCTTTCCGCGACGCATACAAACAAGTGGGTATTGAGATTGAAGAGGGACGTTTTACTCCCAATAAAAACATCAAACACACTCACGAAGGTAGTATTGGCAACTTGTGCAACGACCAAATCTCAAAACTTGAAGAGGAGATTGTTGCAGGTTTTGCTTTTGAAAAATTCGAAAAGGCTCAAAACCAATTGCTTTCGAAGTAGTTATAAGCTATTAGTTTTTTTAGTCGTTATTAAAAGTGAAAAAATTAATAGTACTGTTCTTTATAACAATCGTTTGTTGGGGATGCTCTGATGTTGATGACGAAAGAGTTCCTCTGACAAGCGTTAGAATAGAGGTTACATTGGCCCAACAACAAAACAAAAGTTATTGGGCTAATGTTCCCGCTACTTTTGTAACTTTCCTTAAACCCAATGTTCCATACGGGTTTCCTTACACCATTTCAGCAACCACAGGTTATGGTGGTGTTTTACAAGTTTGTGGTTTCGACAACCAACTATTTGCTTTTGATTTAAGTTGTCCATACGAACACAACCCCAATATCAGAATCGAAATTAGCGAAACAGACTTAAACGCATTCTGCAGAGAGTGCGGATCGACCTATGATGTTTTCTATGGTAGTGGTGCTCCCATTAACGGACCTTCTGCAACAAACGGATATTCTCTTAGAAAATATAATATTACATATATACCTACCACAGGTTCGTATATGATAATCAACTAATACCCATAATATGAATCCCCTCAAAAAGACATCATTATTAGTGTTATTTCTAATAATCTCAAGTGTTGTTTTTGCAAAAAGAATAAAAGTGGCATGCATTGGAAACAGTGTTACATATGGCTATCTGCTACCCGACAGAGAGATTAACGCCTACCCTTTTCAACTACAAAAGATGTTGGGCGACAGTTATGAGGTGGGTAACTTTGGAAAAAGCGGAGCTACTTTATTAAACAAGGGACACCGCCCATATATGCAACAGCAAGAGTACAAAGATGCTATGGCTTTTGGCGGAGATATTGCCATTATTCATTTGGGATTGAACGATACCGACCCTCGAAATTGGCCTAACTACAGCGAGGATTTTGAGAAAGATTATTACGCACTTATCGACTCTGTAAAAATGGCTAATCCTAAATGCAAAGTTTGGATTTGCAGAATGTCGCCCATTACCGACAAACACCCACGTTTCAAATCGGGTACTCGCGATTGGTACAGACAGATTCAAACTCGCATTGAAGATATTGCAAAAATAAAGAATGTTGGTTTGATTGACCTACAAGCACCGTTATACGATTTGCCAAATCTGCTACCTGATGCTCTTCATCCCGACACAACAGGTGCAAAAATTATTGCAGAAACAGTTTATTCGGCAATAACAGGCAATTACGGAGGATTGAAGATGTCGCCCGTGTATAGCGACAACATGGTTTTACAACACAACACTCCCATTGAAATTAAAGGCGTTGCAAATGCAGGAGATGAGGTTATCGTAAAAATTGCAGGTAAAAAGTATAAGGCCATATGTGGAGAGAATGGCAAATGGGGAGTAACCATTAAACCGCTGAAAGCGGGAAGCGACTATACTCTATCGGTCAGCACAAAAGACGAAAGCCTTACATATTCAAACGTTGCAGCAGGAGAGGTATGGTTATGTTCCGGACAATCTAACATGGCATTTATGGTTTGGGAAGGAGCTACTGCAAAAGAGGATGTTGCAAATGCCAACAACAGCAACATCAGATTCTTTAACTTGAGGCCAGCTCACGAAACCAATAATGTTGAATGGAACGTCTCTTTCCTTGACTCGCTTAATAGATTGGATTATTATAAGCCCACAGAATGGCAAGTTTGCAGCGGAGAAACTGTTAATTCATTCTCGGCTGTGGCATACCACTTTGGTAGAGTTCTTGCAGACTCGTTGGATATTCCCGTTGGTCTGATATGTAATGCCATAGGTGGCTCTGCAACCGAATCGTGGATTTCGAGAGAGATTATAGAGGAGAAGATTCCAGATATACTGGTTGATTGGACTAAAAACGATATGGTACAGGATTGGGTTAGAGGCAGAGCAGAACTCAATTGTAAAAAATCCACCGTAAACGGGCAACGACACCCTTACGAGCCTACATATCTATATGCAGTTAACCAACCTATTATTGGAGATTTTACCGTAAAAGGTATGATTTGGTATCAAGGAGAGAGCAATGCTCACAATATTGAGCTACACGAACAACTATTTCCTATGGTTATTGAGAGTTGGAGAGAGCAACAAAACAATCCCGATATGCCTTTCTACTTTGTGCAGTTGTCGAGCATAAACCGCCCATCGTGGTGCAACTTTCGCAACAGCCAACGTATAATGAGCGAAACTCTACACAATGTTGGAATGGCGGTTTCATCGGACAAAGGTGATGAATGGAATGTTCATCCCACTCACAAAAAAGAGATAGGCGAAAGATTGGCTCGCGTTGCTCTTAACAAAAGCTACGAAATGAGAGACATCGTCCCATCAGGTCCAATGTTCAGAAGTGTTACCTTTGAAGGTGGTATCGCATACCCCACTTTTGAATACGGCGAAGGTTTACAAGCCGAGGATGGCGGAGAGATTATTGGCTTTGAAGTCGCTGGAGATGATAAAATTTTCTACCCTGCCAACGCCGAGGTTAAAAATGGTAAACTCAAAGTGTGGAGCAAAGAGGTTAAAGCACCTAAATATATCCGCTACGGTTGGCAACCTTATACAACAGCAAACCTCATTAACAAAGAATGTTTGCCTGCAAGTACGTTTAAGAATTGAGTTGTTAGTTTTTATTCTAACAACTGACAACTAAAATCTCATCAATAACGAAGAGTCGCCGTAGCTTAAGAAACGGAAGTTGTTTGCGAGGGCGTAATCGTATATCTCACGCCACTTCTCTCCTCCGCCTATATATGCCGACACCAACAGCAACAGCGTGCTTTTGGGTTGGTGGAAGTTTGTGATTATTCCGTCCACAACTTTGAATTGATAGCTTGGTACTATTATTATTTGTGTTGATGTTACCAAGTGGGTTAGGTTGTTGCGTTTTAGATACTCCGCTATATTACGAAAAGCCTCTTGTCGCGTTATATCGCTTGGGCAGTCGTATGGTTGCCACTGCGATACTTTTAATGATTGTGGATTTTCAGGTTCACGACCCAATGCTGCACCGATATGATATAGCGATTCCAACGTACGCACAGAGGTTGTTCCAACTGCTATTACCGTACGAGTTGTGTTGGCTATTTTCTCTATTACTTCAAGAGGAACTGATATAAGTTCGGTGTGCATATCATGTCCACCAATTGTTTCACTCTTAACAGGACGGAATGTTCCTGCTCCAACATGAAGTGTTACTTCGGCTGTTTCGACTCCTTCTTTAGATAACGATGCAAATACCTCAGGGGTAAAATGGAGCCCTGCTGTTGGCGCAGCTACCGAACCCTCTATCTTCGAATATACGGTTTGGTAAGTGGTTTTATCGCTCTCCTCTGCTTCGCGATTAAGGTATGGAGGAATTGGTAATTCTCCTACTGCATCTAACAATCGAGCAAATGTTACAGATGTGTTATCCCACGAAAAGCGTATCTGTTGTGGTGAACCTGTTGTGATTCTCTCTGCCGAAAATTTCACGTTTGCTCCGTCAACTTCAACCTCGCGAGTCAGTTTCCCCTCTTTCCATTTTTTTGAGTTTCCTACCAAACAATCCCATACGCAACTTTCGTTTGATTGAAACGATAGAGCATAGTCTGCAGGTGAAGATGGTTCAAGACAAAATATTTCAATGGAAGCTCCACTCTCTTTTTGAAAATGAAGACGTGCCTGTATCACTCTTGTATTATTGAATACAAGCAGTGAGTTTTGGGGCAGATGCGAAGATAGTGTATTGAATTTGTCTTCTGTAATTTCTCCGCCTTTATATAATAGTAATTTTGATGTGTCGCGTTGGGGTAATGGAAATTTTGCTATTCGCTCGTCAGGTAGCGGATAGTCGTACGATTCCATTGATATGTTTTTATACTCTTGAGTCATTATTTTAAGTATTGTTTAAAACCTTTGCTATAATATATGCTGTATTGTGCTGTATCTCCGGGACAGATAAACATTGCCTCTAATGTTGAATCGGCTTCGACGATTGACATTCCATCCTCTAATCCAAGCACCATAAGGGCTGTTGCATAAGCATCGGCTATTGCACAATTGTTTGCTATTACCGTTGCACTTAACACTCGTGCTTGAGTTGGATATCCTGTACGAGGGTCGATTATATGCCACACTTTTTGTGTATCTTCCACTTTAAATTTTCGATAGTTACCCGATGTTGCCAACGATTTATCTGATAGTTGTAATATGGAGTGTATGTCTCCACCTTTATTGCTCTCCTCGGGTTTATCAACTCCTATTCTCCACTTCTCGCCTTTGGGATTAAGTCCTTTGCAATTTATCTCTCCTCCGATGTTTACCAAATAGTCTGTTACCCCTTTTTTATCTAAATATTTTGCAACCAAATCGACTATATAACCTTTTGCTATTGCCGAAAAGTTAAGGGTTGTATTGGTATTTTCTTTTATTACTCGACCATCGACAGCAAGTGTTATCTTGTCCATTCCAACAAATGTTTTCAGGCTGTCAACCTCTGTCTGATTGGGGAATTTATCTGTTTTAAATCCAAATCCCCACGCATTTACCAATGGCGAAATTGTTGGATCGAATGCTCCCGATGTTACCTTATACACCTGTTGCGATAGTGTGATTACATCTTTTAATAACTCATCCGCTCTTGCAGAGGTATCGTTATTGTTTATTGCCGCAATAATTGAGTTTTTATTAAATGGCGAAAGTGAATAATCGAACTCATCCAATAAGGTTGCTATTGAATCGCTTAAATCAACCTCCGATTTATAGGTTACACTGTAAAAAGTTGAATACTTCTCCCCTACGCTCTCTTGATAAGGTATTTCCCCTCCGCTAAATAGTCTTATCAGCAGAAATACAACCAATACCACTACCGATGCAACCCATCCTTTAAAGTTTCTTATATAGTCCATTTATAATCTCTTTTTATCGGAATGTTATATGAAAACATCCTTGTTTTACCTCATATTTTACATAACACTTACCTTGGTTTTTAAAGTTCTGCAATGTTTCGGCAAGCAATAGTTTCAAGTCTATGTCTTGTATTATAAATTGAGGGTTATATTTATCGAATCTACGATATGTTATATCTACTGTTGTTCCGTAAAGGTGTGCCGAATTTTCGGTTGAGTTACGATTTCGGCGACGTAGTTTTTTTATGTCGCTATGCTGACGCAATACACTTGTTACTATGAATTTATGACTTCCTCCTCCTCGTGCCGCAAGTGTATCGCAAAAGGCTTTACCCAACTCTTCCAAACGAGCTTTTGCATGAGGTACTAAATATGGGTGCGAATGTGTAAGCGAATCTACCGTATAATAGTCGCATGTTGCTACACTTTGCAATGCTCCCGAAAGAGTATCGGTCGGTATATCAACACTCTCGGGTGATATTCCATATGAGGTTGCAACTGAGAGATGCAAATCGTTTTTATCATTAAAGATTTTTTGATACGAGCCTCTGAAGTTTGTTTTTATATCCTTTTCTACTGTGATATAATATGTTTCGGTTGGAACAGGAACAATAACCTCCTCCGATTCTTCTTTTGTGACAAAGAAGGTTGTTACTCCAGCCAAAAGCAACAGTACTACCACCAAAATTATATATTTATATACCCTATTCATAATGCTTTGCGAAGTTACAAAAAAAGAAGGTGTTTCCCAAATATGAGAAACACCTTATGAAGATTGTTTTTATTTCTTATTTGACTAATTGGCTTGACACTACAAGTTAGGAAGTAGATAAGCCAACCTCCTATTTTAAGGTTTGTCAGAATGGTTTAGATACAACTAACTTGGTGGTGAATACGAAGCGAGCATACAAACGTATGTGAGCAAGTATGAATCCTACAAGTTAGGAAGTAGATAAGCCATTATCACAAACCGTTTATTTCAAACGAGCCAATGTATCTTTAATACGACGCATAGCCTCAACAATATTCTCGTCTGAAGTTGCGTATGAGAATCGTAAGTATTCAGGAGCACCAAATGCTTTACCTCCTACTGTTGCCACGTGTCCTACCTCAAGAAGATACATTGCCAAATCCACTGCATCGTTGATTGTACGTTCACCGTCGCTCTTACCAAAGAATGAACTTACTTTGGGGAATAGATAGAATGCACCTTGTGGTACGTTAACTTCAAATCCCGGAATCTCTTTTGCCAACTCCACTACCAAGTTACGACGACGCTCAAATGCTTTACGCATCTCCTCTACACAATCTTGTGGCCCTGCAAATGCTGCCACTGATGCTTTTTGAGCTATTGATGATGGGCCTGAAGTGTATTGTCCTTGTAGTTTGTTGCAAGCTTTTGCCAACCAAAGAGGTGCTGCTACAAATCCAATACGCCATCCTGTCATTGCATATGCTTTTGATACTCCGTTGATAACAGCTACGCGGTCTGCAATTTCGGGGAATTGTGCAATACTTTCGTGTTTGCCTATGTAATTGATATGCTCATATATCTCATCGGCTATGATTACTATGCGGGGATATTTTGCCAATACTGCCGCAAGTGCCTCCAACTCCTCTTTTGTATATACACTACCTGTTGGGTTTGAAGGAGAGCAAAGGATTATTGCTTTTGTTTTTGGTGTGATTGCCTCTTCAAGTTGTGCTGCTGTGATTTTGAAATCTTGCTCTATTCCTGCAGGAACAAGAACACTTTTTCCCTCTGCAAGTTTCACCATCTCGACATAGCTTACCCAAGCCGGAGTGGGAATAATAACCTCATCATCTTTATCCACAACACACATCACTACGTTGCAAACCGATTGTTTTGCTCCGTTTGATACCACGATTTGCTCGGGGGCGTATGTTAGATTGTTTTCGCGTTGCAATTTTTCTGATATTGCTTTACGCAAATCCATATATCCCGGTACGGGAGAATAGAATGAAAAGTTATTGTCCACTGCATCCTTTGCAGCTTGCTTTATATGTTCGGGTGTAAAGAAATCGGGTTCTCCAACACTTAAATTTATCACATCAACTCCTTGTGCCTTCAACTCTGCACTTTTTTGAGACATAGCCAATGTTTCTGATGGCGAAAGTGCATTTAAACGAGCGGAAATCATATCTATCATCCTTTATTATATTGTTATTATTTATTTTGTTTTTTCATTAACTCTGCGAAGATAATGATAATTAGTGTTATTTCAAACAAATTTCCACAAAAACATTAATTTTTTTATCAATTATTTTTCAAAGAGTATGTTTTTGGTAAATATTTGAAAGTTTTTACGTATTTATTTCTAACATTTGTTATATTAACAGTTGATTTGATTTTTTATATATAAAAAAAGAACATCTCGCAAGATGTCCTTTTTAGTTTTATTGTGTGATATTCTATTACTCTACAACTATCTTTTCTGTTCTACCGTTTAAGACAACCAAATATACTCCGCTATTAAGTTCTATTTGTTCATTGTCTATTACATCGATATCTTTTACGAGTTGTCCCATTGTGTTTACAACTTTTACGTTTCCGCTATATCCATAGATATACAGTGTACCTTCTGCCGAATATACTTTTGCTGTGTCAACATCTGCCTCCTCTACTCCTGTTGGGTAGACAATACGTAGCGTAAAGTCTACTTGGCTTCCGCCATTGGCTGCTATTGACTGACCCGGGTTTCCACAAGCATTCAATGAGTTCCAATCAATTTTCACTCTTAAACGATAATCTCCTTTTGCTATGTTATATGGCAATGTAAATGCAGGTACTGCAGAAAATGCTCCTCCCGATGATGTGGTTACGCCTTTACTATTTCTACCTTCGTAGTAGTTATATGCCACAACCTCTCCTCCTGTTGTACCTGTTGCATTGAGTGTTTGATCAAACTCTCTGTCGCAGTTGTAATCGACAAATATATATCCGTGCATCCACTCTCCTCGCCAATCAAATGTCGGGGTTAATGTAGCTCCGGGTATTGCCTCAATTACCATATCTGTAAAGTCGGAATATACATTGTGTCCACCTGTCTCTATTGTTCCACTATTAAAAGGTGTTACTCCTCCTGAGAATTGAACAGACGCTAAATAGCGGTCGGTTCGAGAACTACGGTTTTCATCCTTACAATAGTCGGGGAAATAGTATCTTGCCGTTACTACATCACTCGCTCGTTTATTATTCGATTTTGCAATTGCTTTTATTACCACACTCTCGGTTATCTCTATTCCTGCATTTGAATATAGTTCTGATTCGGTTGTTGGAATTGAGCCATCTAAGGTGTAGTATATTTTCACTCCACGCGATACGCTCTCAAACTTTATAACAGCACTATTCTCTGTAAATGTTGTTCCGCTTGCAGTTTGAAATATAGGCTTATCGGTAATTGCCGAGCCATCGGGTTCGGTGTATGTATCCTCTCCATCGGTTAACCAATCCAATGAGAAGTTAAGGAAGAATGTCGACATATCAGAAGTCATATAATCCTCCTCGGTGTAGACTCCGATTGTTCCGTCAGGGAGAATACATATTGAAGAGTATGCTCCGTTTCCAGGACAGATGGTTTTGTTTACCGACCATGTTTCTCCCTCGTCATAACTTATAAACATAGACATATTTCTGCGTGCTTCTGCATCGAATGGCACCGTGTGCAACAATCGGCTACGATCATAACCATCAACGGTTGATGTATAACGGATTAAATCTCCATTACAACCAGGCTCATACATCTCGTTCCACAAGCCTATCTCTGTCCATGTTTGTCCACGGTCTTTTGAAATTGTGTAATAACGAGAGCCTTTGCTTTGGTTACGAATACTTACCAACCAACTACCGTCGTTTAACTCTACTATTTTTGCTTCGTTTCCGTTGTTTGCTTTACATACAGTAGAGACCTTCCATGTATCTCCGTTATCTTCTGAATAGTAGACATAGTTTGAGACTCCTGCCACTGATGCATCGCTTGTTTCACGAACTGCAGCCACAAAACATATTGTACCGTCACGAGTTAAAAGTCCAGCTCCTGATGCACAGAACGATGCATGCCAATTTCTACGAACAGGGTCAGAACATTGACTACCGAACAATTGCGGTGTTATATCTACAGGTGCAGTCCATGATACTCCGTTATTATAGCTTTTGCAAATATATGTTCTATTGGGGGCAGAGGGCGTTCCTGCAAAGAATCCTTTTCCTCCTACAAACACGCACAACAATCCACCATCTTCTGCCGTACGCACCAATCCTGCATCTCCATATCCTTGTTCATATCCTGTTCCTTGGGCTATAGTTAATGGTTCTGTCCATGTTTTACCTCCATCAATACTACGATTTATCAACACATCAATATCATCCGGAAGGTCGTTTTGGTTATTTTTTCTCTTATCAGTTGCTATTACCAACGAGCCGTCTTGCGCTGTTACTATTGCGGGAATACGATAGTTCATAGAGTTATAATCACCCGGTGAGTATATCAATACTCTCTTCAATAATATTTCACGCGCGCCATCAGTCTCAGGATTTGCTATTGCGTATGTTTGGGTTCCTGAATGGTTTAGCTCTATCACACTTGCATCCACTCTGTTTCCTTCGGTTGCGTTCTCGGCTATATCGTATGTTACCCACAGATTGTTATTGCCTGATGACAACGCACCACTTAAAGGTATTGTTATATTTCCCTCTGCGGGTTGTGCTTGTCCAAGCAAAGAGTATTGCGCAGTTTTCTTAGGGTTAAACAACTCGGTTGTTCCTGTTGAATATATTTTTATTGCTGTAACGTCAGAAATATCGGTTGTTCCATCCATATTTACAACTATTGAATTTAGTTGCATATTTTGATTTTGTGCCGAAACTTGAACTTTAACGATTGGTTCTGCTATGTTACCACGTCCTGTAAAGTTGGGATCTCCTGTTAAGGTTACAGAGTTTAATCCTCCCGATGCTGAAAATCCAACCAACTCTCCATTGTGATTATTACCGCTTATGTCAAGAACCGTATTACCTGAAATTGATTCAAAATCATACGCTGCAACCAATCCTTCTGTTGCAGAAGATATTGTATTTGAACTTTTATCTGTTGCAATCTCTGCCGATGACAATGCTTTTTTATAGAAACGCACATTATCAAACTCACCATCCAAGAAGTATGATACGGTTGTTGCATCTCGCAATCCTGCACCTACGTAAACATCATAATCGTTATCGACGTACCAAGGTGAAATATTTTTTGAACCTGACGAAGCTACTTGTGCTCCATTATGATAGAGATACATTTTCCCGGCTGTACGGTCAACCACAAATGCAATATGAAACCATGTTGACAAAGAACCACCTGATGTCGACCACGCACTCAAAGAGTTTGTGTGTGCAGTTCCATTGGGACCAGGAGCATTGTTTGCAAAGAATCCTGCAGATGCATTCCCGTTTAATGCTCCCCACAACTCGTAGCCCGAAGTGTTTAACCCACTAGTTCCATCCATACATCGTTTTGCAATGTAACGCTGTGCATCACTTACATTAGCCTCATAACTGTTTACCTTAACCCATGCAGTTACAGTAAAACTCTCGTTTTGGGCAATATCAAAGTCGGGATGATTTGCAATTTTCATATATTGGTTAGTTCCGTTTAAAACCAACGCTTGCCCCGATTGCGCATTCACACTGATTGTAAATAGCGACACTAATAAAATTAGTAAACCTTTTTTCATATAAATTGTTTAAAATATTCTTTTTATTGTTTTGTTCGGCAAATCTAAAATAATGGATTATAATATACAATAGCGTTAATTAATTTTATGATTTTAACCATCTAATGATATCTTTTTTTAACTAAAAAAGCAGCAATAATTTTATTTTGAGTATTATTTGATTGCATTATGTGAAATTTTTCTATACATTTGCAATAATCAAGATTATATAAAACCATGAAACGCTTTATTTTACTTTCTTTAGTTTTGGCATTCGTGTCAATTCAACTTTTAGCTAACGAATCAGAGAATTCTCACATAGTTTATGAGAAAGGTAAAAGAAACTGGTTTATAGAGGGAGGTGCTAATACCAACCTATATTTGGGACAAGAAGATAAACAAATCAACTTCTTGAATCGTTTAGGTTGGGGTGGATCTTTCAACTTTGGTAAATGGTTCACACCCTGCGTCGGATTCAAAATGGAGCTGAACGCAGCAGAATATTTTGGTAGTGCTTTTAATAGTTCAGATGCAAATTTCGTAAAACACAACAAAAAATGGGACAGCCAATACACTCAAAATAATTTGAACAATTTGCAATTCCAACAATTCTTTGCATTCAACCCCAACATTGATGTTATGTTCAGCCTTTTCAACTCATTAGGCAAAGCAAAGGAAAAGAGAGTTTTTGACATGATTCTTTCAATAGGTGGCGGTGTATTGGTAAATAACGGTGCCAATGTTGAATACGCCCTCAACAAAGACAAATCGAGGATTATTCTATCTCCTACATTTAACTTGGGATTACAAGGCAAATTCAGATTGTCAAAACAAGTTGATTTGAATATTGATTATAGGGTTGGATATGTATCAAATTCCTTCGATGGACAAACAACATGGACTTCAATATATCAATTGGGCGATTTAATATCGTCGGCAGGTATATCTCTTACATACAAATTCAAACCTCGAGGATATGCTAAATGCAAAGTGGTAGAGGATAAAACTTCTGAATTGGAATATTATAAAGGTTTATACAACTCCGCCAAACAAGAGAATGATAGTTTAGCAAGAGCAAACCGAACTCTAAAAGAGAGTAATACCGAATTGGCAAGCAAACTTTCGACACAACCTCAAGTTGAATACATCAAAAAAGAGAGCAATTCAAAAATTATTGCAATCTTGGAGTACAAAATTGGAGTTTCGGAATTAAACAAAGAGAACAGAACTAAACTTAAAGTTGCAGCCGACATTATAAAAGCAAATCCTGAATATACTTTTGAAGTTTGCGGTTATGCAGACAACGAAACAGGTTCAAAGGATATAAACATTCGTTTAAGAAATGCTCGTGCCAATAGAGCCATAGACCAACTTTTACACTATGGAGTAAACCGCAATCAATTGTTTAAATCAACTAATGACGGTGAGTTACCCGGAACTTCTACAAGAGCTATCATAATCCGCCAATTGGATTGTGAGTAATCCTCACCCCCAACCCCTCTCCAGTAGAGAGGGGAGTATTTTAGCCATTCCATTCGGGAGGGTTGGTCTTTCATTTTCTTAAAAGCAAGAACGGGAGTACGCAGATATTAAAAGAGTTGTGATAAAGGAGAAAATGCTTAGCAAAACGTCTCAACTCTTATTAAGAGATATGCAAAAATCAAATAGAACTGATAATAATAAATACTATACATATACAATTATGAAGAAAAAGTTAAACTTAATTCTTTTTGCATTATTCAGTATTTTTTCGCTGAATATTAATGCTCATGATTTTGAAATGGTTAATAGCGATGGAAAAACTATTTATTACGATATTACTTCATCTGCGGACTTAACAGTCTCTGTTAGTTACAAAGGAGGTAGTTATGGTAGTTATACTAATGAGTATGAAGGAGATATTTCCATTCCATCATCAGTTTCATATAATGGAAAAACATATAGTGTTACATCAATAGGAGAGGATGCATTCTGGGATTGTGATGCTTTGACTTCAGTAACCATCCCTAACAGTGTTACTTCAATTGAAAATAATGCATTCCGGGATTGTGAAGGTTTGACTTCTGTAACAATCGGTAACAGTGTCACTTCAATTGGAAGATTTGCATTCTTTTCTTGTGATGGTTTGACTTCTGTAACAATCGGTAACAGTGTCACTTCAATTGGAGTTGGTGCATTCTCTTCTTGTTATGGTTTGACTTCTGTAACAATCGGTAACAGTGTCACCTCAATTGGAGATTATGCATTCAAAGGTTGTAGAGGTTTGACTTCAATAACTATCCCTAACAGTGTCACTTCAATTGGATATGCTGCATTCTCTTCTTGTTATGGTTTGACTTCTGTAACAATCGGTAACAGTGTCACCTCAATTGGAGATTATGCATTCCGTTATTGTGGAAATTTGACTTCAATAACCATACCTAACAGTGTCACTTCAATAGAAAGTTCTGCATTCGAGGGTTGTAACCGTTTGACTTCAATAAATGTAGATTCCAACAATCCATCTTATACATCATTAAATGGAGTGTTATTCAATAAAGGGAAAACAGAGTTGATAAAATATCCTGAAGGGAAAGAAGGGTCATACACCATCCCTAACAGTGTCACTTCAATTGGAGATTGGGCATTCTCTTATTGTTTTGGTTTGACTTCAATAAATGTAGATTCCAACAATCCATCTTATACATCATTAAATGGAGTGTTATTCAATAAAGGGAAAACAATATTGATTACATATCCGGGAGAGAAAGAAGGGTCATACACCATCCCTAACAGTGTCACTTCAATTGGAAGATATGCATTCTTTTCTTGTGATGGTTTGACTTCAATAACAATCGGTAATAGTGTCACTTCAATTGGAAGTTATGCATTCTCTCAATGTTATGCTTTGACAGAGATTTACTCGTTAAGTTCTGATCCTGCTGTATGCTATGCAGGTTCTTTCAGTGAAGTTGACAAAACTATTCCTGTGTATATTCCGTTTGGATCGAAGAGTGCTTATAAATCGGCTTCGGGGTGGAAAGATTTTACAAACTTTATTGAGAGCGAGTTCACAGGTGTTGAAGAGAATGAGATTTCTGCTTCGGACATTAAGGTTATTTCGGGTAATGGTATTGAGATTAACGATTACTATGGTCGCATTCGCATTGTAAACCTTGCAGGACAAGTTATAAAAGATGCTTATGTAAATGGTTATATTCAATTATCTTTACCTAAAGGTATTTATATTGTTGTTACAGAAAACAATTCTCAAAAAGTGATTTTATAATTTCTCGGATTATATAAATCTTCGAAAAGGAAGAGTTAAGACACACCATCTTAACTCTTTTTTATTGTGATATTGGGTGTATGCCCCAATAATTCCAATTCCCCATCCTTGCAGACGCACAAGGATGATACATTCCTTTTCCGTAGGTTTAAAAATATTGCTGTCCGATAAAAATCAAAAAGAGAAATAAAGACGTATTTGAATCAGAGTAATATTAAAAAATTAATCGCACCATTATAAAACAGAGTGAAAGCCCTGAAGTTTGCAGAAATAGGGCGAGGACTGTTTGAGCGTAA